>JACIWF010000023.1 GCA_014361095.1 Hadesarchaea archaeon
CGGCATCAACACCGTTATCAATTTTGGCTAAGGCCGTTTATAAATGAAAAAAGATGGATTCGAAGCTCAGGCCTCAGGTGTGGCTTTTATAATTTTGGGAAAAAATTAAATTGGTGTTCCTGTTGCGACGCTTTAAGCGCCGAAAGAAGGAACGGAAGGGTTGTAAAAAAGCTGAAATCAGGGAAAACAAAGAAATTAGGGAGGAGCTGAAGAAAAACCCTTAGTTTGCCACTTTAAACCCTTGAGCGCTCCGGCGGAACCGTAAAGCATACCACGCCCTGCTTAGGCTCATAGATGTGGCCAGCCCTCTTTTCTGCGGCGATTATTTCGTTGACCTCTTCCCTTTCCAAGCCCACTTTCTCTGCCAGGTCAACTATCTCCTCAACTTCAACCATCCCGCTGGGCTCCTTGCTCGCCAAAGCCCTCATAGCGCGGAGGACGAAATCAACTTTGGCTTCATTTCCACGGAGAATCAGTGAAACCTGCTTCTTGGGCGGGGCAGGTGCCGTCTCGACGGTAACATAGGTGCTGATGTCCAGGTCCAGATTAAACTGCTTACCGCAAATGGGACACTTTACCTGCACTCGCTGGCGCAACTCCATACCCCATCTTAAATTCTCACCTTTACCTTTAAAGCTTGAAAATGGGGTAACTATTATGCCCCTGAACTACCCGTTAAATTGGAGCATGAAATTTGTAGCCGATGAAATGCTGGGAAAACTGGCGCGGTGGCTGCGCCTAGCCGGCCACGATGTCGTCTACATTGGCAAACTAAAGCTGCCTCCAAAAAGGCAGGACGAAAAGATACTGGAAATACTATCGAACGAGGGAGGAGTTCTTCTCACCGGAGATGTGGCGCTGTATAAACATGCCGCCAAGTCTGGGTTGAAGAGCATTCTGATCAGAGAAACTGAAATCGCCAGACAATTGGTTGAGATATCAAAACTTCTGGGTGAAAGAATAGAGATAGTCCCAGAGAACTCCAGATGTCCCATTTGCAACGGTAGCCTAACTCCGATCGAAAAGAGCGCGGTAAAAAACACTATACCTGAAAAAGTCCTAATCGCCAATGACAGCTTTTGGCGCTGCAACGGTTGCAACAAAATATATTGGAAAGGTAAACACTGGGAAAACATAATTGAAACGGTAAAACAATATGAAAATATGATGAAGTGATGCCATGTTAACGCTCGATGAAGGTACTATTCTGGTAAGAACTGCACGTCAGGCAATAGCCACCTATCTCCGGAGTGGCAAGGTTCTGCCCAGACCAAAGGTGCCGAGCAAGCTTCTTGAGCCGGGCGGAGTTTTTGTCACGCTCACGAAAAATGGCGAACTGAGGGGGTGCATTGGACACCCGATGCCGACCATGCCTCTAATCGATGCTCTGATCGACTCGGCAATAAGCGCTGCCACACGTGACCCACGTTTTCCACCGGTAAATCTCAATGAACTCCAAGAGATAGAGATAGAAGTCAGTGTTCTGACCAAGCCAGAGGTATTGAAAGCAGAACATCCCAAGGAATATCCCAAGCTGATAAAAATCGGTAGGGATGGTCTGATAGTTGAAGGGATGGGTGGTGCGGGCCTCCTGTTGCCTCAAGTAGCCGTTGAGTACAACTGGGATGCCGAAGAGTTCCTTTCCAATACCTGCATAAAGGCTGGCCTGATGCCTGACTGCTGGCTCGAACGAGGAATTCGCATAAGTAAGTTCTCAGCCCAAGTCTTCTGTGAATGCAAACCAGGTGGCAAAGTAACAGAACGTCAACTGTTGCCACCTTAACCATTAGGCCTTAGTTCAACCGGGCAAAAATTTCGCAAACATCAATTCCAACTGAAAAAGGCGCCGGGGAGGGGATTTGAACCCCCGCTCTCCGAAGGAGAACCAGATCTCGAGTTTCGCCCATTATGACTGGCGCCTTACCTGGCTTGGCTACCCCGGCACCAAAAAAAGTTTTCATTGATAGGTAAAATGCTTTCGCGAAACTTAAATTACATGAAATCTGCCAAACTCATCTGTCTTCTCGCGTCGCTCTCAAAAGTGGATCTGATATCACGGCGGGTCAGCTCCAACCGCTGTTTGGTGTATTCAGAAACTCCATAATCCTCGGCAATCCTCATCGCAATCTGCATATATTTTTCAACACCTCCCCGTGTAACGGTAAGAACTAGCTTCCCACCGCACTTGGCACAAACTCCGCTGAGCGGAACCCTGCGATGAATCTGATTGCACTTTATACACCTGAACTTTTGACCGGCGAAGGTCCTTATGTTCCCCTTTAGATCTGGAATGAAGTGGTGCTCAATCAGCCTCTCCGCCACATCCTGTACGTCAACCGCTCTGATCTTTTTAGCCAGGTTGAGCTGATACTCAGTCTTTTCCTCCATTGTTTCCAACGTCTTATACCTGCTCGAGCGCGCTCCGGCGGCTATGTTGCTGGTATCAAAGGAAAAGTTCAATCCAGAATACTGAAATTCCGTCCCAAGCCTGCGCTCAACCGTTTCCATTACCTTGGTAAGCTCCAGCGGGCTAGCATAACGCAGCGTGGCCTCATAGAACTCCAGCGGGTATCTGGTCATAACGTCCATGTTGTGAACCTCCTTGTCAATCTCGGTTGGGTCAATGCGAGTGCTGAGAATGAGCGGCGCGTCCATCGTCCCCCCTCGCTTGGACGGCAAGAACCGCTTGCTGAAGTTGAGCAATGCATCGAGCAACAGCATTACGCAGTCCTCGTCGCCATCGCAGTCCCTCCGCTTGGCAGCATGGAAGTAGGGATGCGCGTAGCCCACCGTGGCCTCGGTAAAACCAATTATCCGGCCGACGACACCTACCGACGTGTGTGGAGCCAAACCTATCACCAGATGACCGACCAAGTCCGAGGGCTGATTGGCATTGTAGTAAGGCTTCAAACCATAGAATTTCTGTAAAAGATCATCAATGAACTTTGATGCCCGAAACAGGTAATCGGCCCCCTCCTCGGACAGCAGGATATCCTGGACCTTTAACTCCACCAGTTGATCCTCACGCTCCAGCGGGTTTCCATCCTTATCCACCGTGTAGCCTAGCTCCCGCAGACGCTCCACTGGTGTGCCAATCTCGCGCGGCATGAAATGGGTAAGGGGTACATCGGTGGCATCGAACCTTATGGTACCATCTTTGAAGACCTCCACACCATGCTTAGCACGAAGAATGCCCTTCTCTATCGGTTCGGGAATCTTGAAATCACTCGTCATCCCTATAACGCCTTTAATCAACTCAGGAGGCTCCTCCCCCAGCCCCCGCAGCGCATCTTCCAGCATTGATTTAAGGTCAATTGTCTGTTTGGTGAAGAACTCGGCGCGGGTCTTACATGTGGGGCAAGTTTCGCCCTGCAACACACGTCTGCACTTTGGGCAGCTCCTGACGTACTCGGCCAAGCCGCCGCACTTCTGACACCTTCTGGTGAATCCAATCTCACCACAATTAGTACATTTCAGCGTGGCGAGCTCAACCGAGATTTCGCCTCCCTTTTCAGCGGCCTTTGCCAAGTTGCGCGTCATGCCCCCGCGCAGGCCAACTGGGAAGAGCATATGGACTGGCGGACTCATCCGCCTCGGGTCTGCTTTTTCCGGTCTGCCCATTCTGGCACCTATGCGCGTGGGACCCTCCTCCCTAACAGTAAAGCCGGCCAAAGCACAAACTATCTCCATTATGCTCTTGAACTGACTCTCCTTCAAGACTCGCTCAAATTTATCCTTGGTCAGGCGTTCCCCATCCAAAATTCCCAACGACTTACAGAGGGGCAGGGAATGTTCCGTTATGACCACAGCACCATCAATAACTCTGTGAGGAACTCCGAGCTCCTCCAGAATCCTCTTTGGGACCGGCTCTAACGGCAGGCGCAACTGCTTGAGTTCACCATTTTCAAATGTTGGTTCACCTTGGAGCAACCATGCGCAGAGATCCTGGAGCTCTTCCACGCTCAGCTCTGAGTAAGAGTAAGTATAGGCAGGATGAAGCGGGACACCCAGCTCTTCAGAAATCTTAACCGCCAAGGCCGGCGGGGGAGCAGGGTAAGGCTTTGAAAGATAGGGAGTTAAATCTTGCTCAAACCTTTTACTCTGCAACGCTCGCTCCACTTCCTGCGACCACCACTCCTCACAGTAACTGGCAGGCATCAGCGGATGGTTATTCTCCAAGAATTCTCCAAAACCGATCAATATATCGCCTAAGAACAGTATCTCCTCGACCTGCTGCCGCAGCTCAAGGGCCTGTTCAAGCGTCTTTATCTGGACCACTGAACCATCCTTGAGTTTGACGGTGGGTCCCTTGATGCTGTCCACCGGAGTAACTGCTCCACCTTTACCTGGGCGTTCGGTCTTTAGCTGTGTCCCGGTCACTAAAAAGTCATCACAGATGGCCATGGTGGCTGGATGGATACCCACGGCTGCAATTCCGGTGTTCCTGGCCCTGCCATAACGGAGTCTGAAGCCACCCTCACGACCCTTATGTCCCTCAGTTCCGGGATGTGAAAACACCGGCCTTCCAGCGATTACTTCTCCAAGATATTTATCTCCCTTGGGGAAAACCTGCTTGGCCTCCTCTTTCGTCGGTGCCTTGGCGATAATATCCTGCAGCCAGGACCAGCCATCAATATTAAGCTTGTTGACGTATTTCATTATCTTCGGAGCTTTCTGCATGACTCCTTCGACCATGGCCAACACAGCCCCACCTCTGACCCTGTTGTGTTCAACCCGGTCGAGGTCTCGAAAGACCATCACAGTGGCCTCTTTACCCGACGGATCACCCGTTATTTCAACGGGTATGTTCTGCATCACCAGCCGGATGTCCTCCGGTGGCGGTGTATATTGCTCCCGACCAACAGAAGTGCGATAGATCTCAACTTCCTCGACAAACCTCTCTATCTCACGATCTGTGGCTTTGTAAGGGCTGAGGTAAAGACGGCGGCGGACAAAATCGCCGGCGAGAACAGCTAGAGCCGCAGCGGTGCCGCCGGCCGCCCTTATCGGGCTGGCAAAGTAAAGCGCCAAGTACTGCGTGCCATCAAAGTTGTTCTTTATCTTTACATCCGTTATTCCCTCTATCGGGGCCACGACAACTCCCTCAGTCAAAACCGCCAGCGCCGTCCTCACCGCCTGTTTGGCCACCGTCTCTTCGTCAAACTTTCCGAACTTGCCGTCGACAATCATCTCGGCAACTTTCAGCGCGACCTCTTCTCGAGGCATCTGTTTCTCAAGCTGTCTGATTACCTCGGCAACTCCTTCAGGCCCGACCAGTTTTTCCACCCTGCTGGCCAAATCACCTGCTCGAGGTATCTCCGGCTCCAGTTCAGGATCTTTTCCCTGGGCCCTGGCCTCTTTAGCTATTTTGTATAGCTCTTCGGTCTTTCGCTCCAGCTCCTCGAAATATTCCTCCATCGAGGGGTTTGCTGAACTCAAGTAACCACCTCCGCCAAACTACGCAAGACACAATCGGGGAAATCTTTGGTACCCTTTGCCCTCCTGACGTCATCTTCGGAAGCAACGCCGGACAACACCAATATCGTGAACAAACCTGCCCTCTTGCCCGCCTTGATATCGGTCTCAATCTGGTCGCCGATGATGGCAGTTTCGCCGGGATCAGTTCCTAGGATCTTTAAGCCATATCGAATCATGTGTGGATAAGGTTTACCGATTATCACGTCTGGCTTTCTTCCCGAGCACCTTTCCAGAGCAGCGATAACCGCTCCCGCTCCGGGCAAAAGCCCATCTTCTGTGGGATAAACACGATCGGGGTTGGTGGCTATAAACTTGGCCCCTGACAAAAGTGCACGGAGACCATCTTTGAGCTTTCCATAAGTCAGTTCCTGGTCGATACCTACGACGACATAGGTCGCCTTTTCCGGGGCCACCAACCTCAGTCCGGCGCGAGTTATCTCATCAACCAGCCCCTTTCCACCTATCACGAAAACTTTGGCCTCGGGATCAAGCCTTCTGATGTAATCGGCCGCAACTTGGCCCGAGGTGATCACATCCTTTTCCGCTACCGGTATACCCATCCGCCTTAACTTCTGCACGTAATGGGGGCGAGTATTCTCAGAATTGTTTGTTAAAAAAATAACCTTTTTACCCAGGCCGCGCAGAAAAGCCACGGCTCTGGATGCCCCCCCAATCGGCCTGCTGCCGCAGTAGATGACGCCGTCCATGTCCAAGATGACCGCGGTTATCTTTTGGAGAATCCTTTCGATCTCAGGCAAACTTTTTCACCACCGTCTCATGGCTCTGCAGATTTATTATCGGGACAATTCCGGGAGTTGGTCTAACTCCCAGCTGTCTCATGAAGTTGGTCATGCCCTGAAAAGTACCTGAATTGATAACTGAAACGTCACGGTATCGATCGTAACCAAAAACATGAAGATGACCGCTGTGAAAAACATCCGGTACATCGTCTATTACCAGATAGTCATTTTTTTCAGGCGAGATCGCCGTGCGCCCGCCGTAGATTGGGGCCAAATGCCTCTTTTTCAGGAGCTTTATCATCGGCGGGGTGGATTCCTCGCGATTGAGACCTGGAATGCTTGAAATCACGTCATCAAAACTTCTACCATGGTAAACAAGAAATTCCACCCCATGAAGCGAAAGCCGGGCGGGGTTTCCAACCATGATGGAGTTTAAATTGTACAAACCGCTGGCAACATCCTTGTGGATCGCGGGCTGGGGTTCTGAAGGACGAACAGCATCGTGGTTTCCCGGTGATATGATGATGGTGATGTGGTCCGGTATTTGGGCTAAAAGCTTGGCCGCAAAATCGTACTGTTTGAAGATATCGTTTATCAAAAGCTCTTCCTCTTGGCGTGGGTAAACCCCTATTCCATCCACAATATCTCCGGCAATCACCAAGTACTTGACCGCTCCGGCAATCTCGGCATCAGGTTCATCCGATTCCCCACGTAACCATTTGATAAACTTCAAAAACAATTCCTCGAAAAACTGCGTGCTCCCAACGTGCAAATCCGAGAGTAGTGCGGCACATAGGGGCTCCTCGGCCCGATGAATTTCGCGCCTTATTGGTATGTCTGGCCAGATGATATCCTTTACGAAAAGTCTCTGCGACCTACTGTCGGCTTTTAAAGAGGCAACGATGCCAATTACTTCATCGGTGTTCACTTCAACGGCCTTTTTGACCAATTCTTTGTTGCTGTTGAAAACCAGCGCTGAAACTGAACCGGTAAGATCCTCAACTTGGAGCACGATATTTCCTGCCGCGGACTCCCTCTTTTCCCTCACCATTCCCACAACTTTCACCAGTTGCTTGTCCAAAAGGTTTCTCAGGCTACCAATCGGCACGGCATCGTTAAGATCCAACCTCTTCTTTAAGATTGAACCGATGCGCTCGTATCTGTCGCGAAAGAGGGCCACAAAATCAGAAATTTCACCCTCACTGAAGCTCCGTCCAGTAACATCTTTTATGATCCTTACTTTCGACTCATACTCTGCAGCTAGAGGTTTGAACTTCCTAAATGAAAGCTCCGGCTTCCCTTTTTCTTCTATTTTAGTTTTCTCCACAACCTCGGCCTGTGGAGAGATCTGGGGCAAAATATCCCCCGCCCTTTGCGTCTGACCCTCAAGAATCTCGGAAATAATCTCCCCGGTTATTAAAATGGGTCTGTTTTCCAGCTCCTTCAAGGCCGAGATCACCTGATCCACAGAAATGCTCGCATCTTTGTTTCGCAGCTTTTCCAGTGCTTCCTGAGTTAGCTGCATCTCTGCTTCGATAAACTTGCGCACCAGAGCTCCTTCATCCATTTAGAACCACCTAGACCAGCGTAAGTTGACGCGAAAGCTTCAAAGTATCCAATGACATAAGCTGCTCATCGTGAATGGCTGCCATAGCCTGAATCGGATGGATGTTTAACTTTATCTCCTTGGTCCTACCCTGACGACCTTTGCTGACTATCTTGGCGCTTATGATGCCTAACATGTCCAACTCTGAAATTAAATCACCGACCCGGCGCTGAGTCAGGACATCCATACCAGATTGGGCGCACAGCTCCCGATAAACGCTGTAGACATCGCCGCTGATGATGGCGCGCGGTGTTCTCTCGGAAAGAACAACTATGCTGTAGAGCACAAGCTTGGACTGGGTTGGTAGTGTCCTTATGACCTCAACCATTTTATCCTGCTCTATCTTCTCATGGGCGCGTCTGACGTACTCCACAGATACCGACTCACAGCCCTCTCTCTCCGCCAGTTCACCAGCAACTCTAAGCAGGTCCAAAGCTCTCCGGGCATCGCCGTGCTCCCTAGCTGCATGGGCTGCGCAGAGGGAGATGACACCCTCTTGAATCACACCTTCAACGAAACTTATTCTGGCCCGCTTCTCCAGTATGTCCTTAAGCTGGACTGCATTATATGGTGGGAAAACCAATTCCTCCTCGCTGAGGCTGCTCCTAACCCTAGGATCGAGATAGTTCATAAAGTTCAGATCATTTGATATGCCGATGATGGAAACCTTTGAATTCTTCAAGTCGGCGTTAATTCGCGTCAGGTGGTAAAGGACTTCATCGCCGTTCCGAAACACCAGCTTATCTATCTCGTCAAGAACTATTACTGCCAGCTGTCTTTCACTATCCATTGCCCTGAAAAAGCACTTGTAAACCTCATCAGTGGGCCAACCTGTCATCGGAACGCTATTAGGTAGCTCATCCGAATTTCCTCTGGCCTTCTCTAGAAATGTATTTGCCAAAGTGGCCAGAACTCTATACTTTGTGTTCACTTCCTCACAGTTTATGTAGACCACCCTCACTTTGAGAGGCGACCGATCGCTGACCTTCTCAAGCTCCCTGGTCACATACTTCACGGACGCGGTTTTTCCCGTCCCAGTCTTACCATAGATAAGTATGTTGGATGGAGTCTCGCCACGCAAAGGTGCTGCAAGTATCCGCGCCAGCTGTTGTATCTGACTATCCCTATGTGGCAGCTCCTCCGGGGTGTAAGTCGGCCTCAGATACTCCCTGTTTTTGAATATCGGCCTTGTCTCCAACAACATACTGAACAGGCCTTCCTTCACCATTTTTACCCACCTCCTCTCTGAACTCAAACAACCTCCTCAGCCTCCTACTCCAATCATCGATAAATTTGGAAACTTCATTTACCAGCAAACGCTCCTCTGGAGTCAGCCCGAGGGGAACCTCAGGCGATAGGGCAAGTCTGATCAGCTTTGGTAACCTGGCATCGAGCAACAGAGAAACCTGTGAAAATATCTCATCAGACTCCATTTTCTTGCCCCCTTGTGACATCAGGGCCGCGTTGCGCGCGATTGAAATGTAAAAGTTATCTGGAAGCATTATCGGCTCTAAATCACGCTCCTCAGCAAAAACCAGCTTTCTAAGCTCAGTGGGTGATATCGGTTGGAGAAATTCGACAAAGCCACTATTTCTGAGCGCGTTTGCATCCCAGAACCACAACTCCACTTCATCGCCCACTGCCAGCGGACCAATTTTACGCCCAACCAGTTCCACTTCTGGAAAATCTTTAACTGCCCTCACACGCTGTCTCATTATTTCACCGCCCGACTGATCATTCCTTGCTTCGGTTCGTAGAGGTGACCTCTCTTCTTTTCTTCAGAGATGACCCAGTCCACAAAACGTCTGTCAATCTTCTCAGAATCGGCCATCTGGAATATTTGCTCCAAAGGTGCTGCGCCACCATACTTCTCTTCAAGCTCTTCGATTATCTTCATCAAACGCAAGTGTTTTTCCCGCTGAGATCTTGGAATTCCCGTCATGAACAAATCAACATCGACCTTGCCTTTCTCGATGTCAAATCCGGCATCCCTCAACGATGTCTTTATAAGAGAAATAGCGCGGTTGGCGTCTTCAACGGTAACCCGATCGCTCAACCTCAACCTGGCATTCGCCTTAGCGAGGCGGATTATCGATTCAAGCTGTCTAACCGTTATCGGAAGTGGATCACCGGAATCCGCCGCTGATTTTCTCCAGCTCACAAAAAATTCCGCTATAGCCTTCTGGGCCTCTTTGTCATCCAATTTGGGGTCTACGTATTTACGGGCATAAATTATTATCTTTCGGAGAAACTCGGGATCAAATGGGGCTTTTAAGACCTTTCCTGGAGAAGTGTAGAGCTGCAGAACGTGCTGGGCTATTGACCGGTCATACTCCGTATGAGGCTCATCCCTCAATATAAAGACAAGGTCAAATCTGGACAGTATAACTGGATCAATTGGAAGCTGTTTTAATGCCGGCTCTTCCTTGCTAAACCTGCCCAGCTTCGGGTTCGCCGCCGCCAAAACTGCGGTGCGGGTGTTCAAAGTGGCGATTATGCCTGCCTTGGCAACGCTAATGGTCTGCTGCTCCATTGACTCCAAAATGGCGGACCTATCCTCATCCCTCATTTTCTCAAATTCATCGATGCACGCCATCCCACCGTCCGCAATCACCAGTGCACCTGCCTCCAAAGTCCAACCGCCGCTTATCTCATCGCGAACGGCCGCGGCAGTTATTCCAGCACCGGTGCTCTTCATGCCGGAGGTATAGACTCCCCTGGGCGCGACATTAGCTACCCACTTCAGAATCTGGCTTTTTGCCGTGCCGGGATCGCCCGTCAAGAGTATGTGAGTATCCCCGCGCAACCTCGTCCCATCTGATAAAATAACGGGGTTGCAACCGAACAGTTGTAAAGCGATGGCCTCTTTGATGGCCTCATGTCCGTGAACTGCGGGCGCAATCGATTGAATTATATTGGTCCTCAACCAGGCGTCCTGTTTAGCCAGTTCCTTTATCTTGGCCTCATCCTCCGGGGTGAGTTCTGTCTCCTCCACACCTTTTTGCATTATTTCCACATGGCTGATAAACAGTATCTTGCGGAAAGTAGTTCGCCGCTCTTTATACTGTCTTTCTTGGAAAACCCGCAGCACACCTGTCACCACTACCCGGTTTCCGGGCACCGCTTTGTCAACAAAATCGTCCCTGACAATGCAATCGAGTCTGCGCGGTATCCTGCCACCACGGAGTCTCTCAGGCGGTTCCTGCAACTGCATGCTCTGCCAATCACGAAAGACTGTATTCTCTATTAACAGGTCAAAGGGACCTTTCTTTCCGCAATTTGGGTTCTCACAAAACAGCGGTTCTCTAAAGATCTCGCCCAACTGTAACACCCGGTTTTCCTCGCCGCATCTTCGGCACTTGAAAACAGCTTCTTTAGCCTCCGGCTTGACCTCTCCAGCACGTGTAACCACACCTTCAACCTGAATGAACTTGCTAACGTGCTCGGCGCGGATATTGCGAATTTCAATGGTTTTATCGGCACCTTTAACACGAAGCCTGAATCCTGGTATCTTGGTTATGTTTTCCAGTATTTCGTCTGCGACTTCAAAAAACATAACTGGTGCATCTAAGAGGTTCTCGGCAAGGTCCTTGTCAAAGTTCAGAATTTTTTCGAACTCTACCACTAGTGATTTATTGCCGGCGGCCGTTATCTTCCGCAAAGTTTTTTGAATTTCTTTGTCGTGCAGAAAGTCCTCAAGTTTCTCCTTTAAACTAGGTTCCAACATGATCACCTCAAGCACAGCGAGAATTTACATAACCAAACGGACATTTAGCCAATATGGTGAAAATTTTGAACTTTACGCTTAAAAACAGTGAAAAAAATATACACCGTTTACTAATTTTGGATGCAATATTTTTCACATGAAGAATTAGCCCAACTTTAGATACATCGGGAATTTTTCCAGCTCGGCTGACGCATGAGAGCACAATAACACCCGATAGAGAGGTAAAAGTGCTTTTTTATGGTAATTATCAGGGAGGGGTCGCCGAAAGTAATCCAATTTTCATTTTGGAGGATTTTGTAGCCAATTCATAACAAGGCATTTACAGAGTAGATTTCACCAAAACTGCCTTTTTCTTTTCTCCGCTGGAGTAGAAACACAAGAAAACAGAGGAAAGGTAGGTAGGAAAAAAAGGAAAGAATAATGTCTAAAATTTAAAATCAAAAGCTAACAATCTATCTTATCTTTATGTATTCATACGCCTCAGTCGCTGATTCGAAACAATAGTGCACCTTCTGAAACTCTTTTCTAAATTCGGCAACTTCGGCTGCCACCTTTTTCGGGTCCTCATTATCGATGACTATTCTCCTGATGAATTCTGCTATTTGTTTCATCTCGCTTTCCTTCATTCCAAGCCTCGTGACCTCAGAGGTACCCAGCCTGATGCCTCCCGGATTTTTGTAATGCCGTCCTTCTCTCGGATCCCAAGGCAACAAATTTCTGTTCAGAATTATGTTGGCATCCTCAAGCTTTTTTTCTAATGTGCCCCCATCACCATACTTTGTAACGTCGACGACCACTATATGGGACTCAGTGAACCCTAGTTCCGGACACAAGACCGATAGGCCCTGATCGTACATAGCCTTCCCCAAGGCCTTCGCATTTCTCACTATCTGTGCAGTATACTCCTTGCCAAACTCAAGCATCTCGGCCAAAGCGATGGCCAAAGCCGCCACCGAGTGCAGGTGATGATTGCTGACGATGCCTGGGAACACTGCCTTGTTTATCGACTCCGCCAGCTCTTTAGTGCACAGTATCATACCGTGCTGCGGGCCGGGAAGCGTTTTGTGCGTGCTGCACGTCATAACCTCGGCGCCCTCACGAAGAGGATCTTGAAATTGACCACCAGCTATCAGACCGGCCACATGCGCCGCATCATACATGACGTGGGCACCGCAATCCTTAGCAACCTTGCTCAGCTCCTTAACTGGGTGTGGGAAAAGAAAGAGGCTACCGCCGAAAGTAACTAGCTTCGGTTTCACTTCAGATATCTTCTTTGCCGCAGCATCCACATCGATATTCATTCTCTTCTCGTCAAGCGGGAGGTATTCAATCTCCAGACCATGAACCGCACCCGCTGTACCACCAAACTTCTTTTTGGCCATGCTGATGTGCCCACCTGAAGCAACTGAGAGACACATCATTGTGTCGCCGGGATCGGTCAGAGCGGTAAAGGCCGCAAGATTAGCAGTTAGCCCTGAAACCGGTTGAACATTGGCGTGCTCTGCCTCGAAAAGCTCCCGAGCTAAATCCATAGCAATTATTTCAACCTGATCAATATAGACACAACCAGCGTAGACTCTCTCCCCGGGCCAGCCTTCAGCGTAACGGTGCTGAAAATCGCAGATCAACGCCTCTCTAACCGCCGGGCTTGTTACATTTTCGCTTGCTATCAATGGTATGGCTGACCTGAACCACTCATGATGCCTCTGCAAGAGCTCCAAGGTGCGGTCATAAGCTTCCTTAGGTCTCATTCATCCACCTCAACTGAAATTAAAGTTCCCCACATATATCCTTAACTGCATTTTAATAATTTGAGAATGCAAAGAGCTAAGGTTTTATAAATCTGCCCTTGGGCCCGTCTAAGATCTCACCGCGCTCAGCAACGATGTTCCCGCGGACAATGGTATAAACCGGAACGCCCTGAACGCGAAAACCATCAAAAGGTGTTATCTTCTGTTTGCTATGAAGTTCTTCCGCCTTTATCGTCTTTTCCATCTTCATATCAACTATGGTGAAATCGGCATCGGAGCCCACCATAATGGCTCCCTTTCTGGGGTAAAGTCCGAAGATCCTCGCTGGATTTT
>JACIWF010000024.1 GCA_014361095.1 Hadesarchaea archaeon
GGCATACTTACACAGCTTCCAGGCCATCTTCAGATCAATCCTCTCGTCAAGCCTGTACTTTCCTTGTGTTCCGCTGCTGTACTTTATCGCCAAGATAACCGCGACGAGGTCCGCGTTGCCGGCCCGCTCCCCCATGCCGTTGACGCAGGTGTTAATGAAGGCATCGTAACCCGCGTCGTTGGCAGCCATCGCCCCGCAAATCGATGTCGCCACCGCCATCCCGAGATCATTGTGGCAATGGAGTTCAATCGGCATCTTTACCTCCTCTGCCAGCTTTTTCACCCGCTCGTAGATGCTGAAGGGGCTGTCATATCCCAAGGTATCACAGTAGCGCAACCTGTCGGCTCCGGCATCCTTTGCCGCCAGACCGAACTCGATCAGATATTCCATGCGCGTTCTGGAAGCGTCCTCCGCGTTGACGCCGACGGTCTTGGCCCCGAAACCACGGGCGGCCTCAACGGCCCCTCGCATCTCCTTGATTACTCCGGCGTGGTTCAGTTTCCCCTTGAATTTGTACAGGATCATCTGGTCCGAAGTCGAAATGGAGAGGTTAACGTGCTCCAGCCCCGGAACCTGCTTGAAGGCCAGCGCCACATCCTTTTCCGTGGCCCTGATCCATCCACCCAAGCGCATCTCCCCGAAAACCCCCATCCTCGCCAGCTTCAGGTTGGCGTTCAGGTAATTGATCTCATGGCTGGTCGTCGGAAAACCAAACTCCGACTGAAAAACGCCCATCTTGCTCAGGTAGAGGTTTATCATCGTCTTCTCTAACTTGGAGAGACAGATCCTTGAGGTCTGCACTCCGTCCCTGTTGGTGACATCAATAATGTAAATCTTACTCATGTCCAAACGCCCACTAAAATATCACTTTCTCTGTTAAATAACTGAACCCCGTCAGGAGCAACAACACGCTTTTTCCAACCAATTCCGGCACCGTTGGCCCATCCATTCTTTTCCAAATGAGATTGTTTTTCAAAAAAGGGCGGGAGCCGAGTCCCGCCACCAGGACCAACTATTCCCCGCGGCCGTTCATCAGTCCGGGATTAGTCCCAATCCTCTGGACGATTGCGAACGGCTTTGGACGCGCCACCTTTGATCTTTCTCTTCAATCATTCACCCCCTTGCCTTTGTAGCGCCTCCAAATTAACCTCCGGGAGAAAGATGCCGGCCAAACTAATTAAGGAAATTCGTGAAAATTATGCACATCGATCACGATTTTTGTGAAAATAGTTCGTCCTCGATAAAAAAATTCGGGATCATTTTTGACCGCGGGGATCAAAATTAAACGTTATTTTAAAAGACAACGGACATAAATCTCGATGAGACCATGGCCCGTCCCTACGTGATCTTGAATGCCGCGATGACGCTGGATGGAAAGATAGCGACCGCTAGTGGTGACAGCAAGATATCATCGGAGGCCGACCTAACCCGCCTCCACCGGCTCAGAGCCAAGATGGATGCCGTCATGGTCGGTGCCGGGACCATCTTAGCCGACAATCCCTCGCTGACCGTCCGCCGCGTGAAGGGGAAAAACCCCATCCGGGTGATCGTCGACGGAATGGCGAGAATCCCTCCTAACGCTAAAGTTCTGGACAACTCGGCCAGGACCATCGTGGCCGTTTCCAACGCGGCTGACAAGAGAAAGGTCGAAAAGCTGCGCCGGGCCGGAGCCGATATCATCGTTTTTGATGGAAAGGATGTGGATCTTTACCGGCTCCTCGAAGAACTCCACCGTCGAGGCATCAGGAAACTTCTTCTGGAGGGTGGCTCAACACTAAACTGGAACATGATCTCGCAAGGGTTGGTGGATGAGATTCAGGTCACCGTGGCGCCCAGGATTGTCGGCGGGGTGACGGCAAAGACTCTGGTCGGTGGGGATGGTTTCGGTAAGGTAAAGGATGGGGTCGGGCTCAAGCTTTCCAAGGTATCCAGAGTGGGCAGCGACGTCCTGCTCGTCTACCGTGTTGCAGGTGCCGGGCGTGATTAAAAAGTTAGGCGACCGTCTCACCATTGTCGGTGTGGCCCACATCCTGCCGAGAAGCGTTGAAGAGGCCAAACGGGTGATCGATGCTGAACGTCCCGACATCGTTGCGGTGGAGCTGGATCCAGCCCGCTATCTGGCGCTGACGCGTGGCCCAAGAACCGGGATCTTCGATCTCTGGCGCGCTGGCCCAGGCGTCTGGCTGCTCACCGCGCTGATCCTTCTCCTCCAGGGAAAGTTCTCCCGCCAGACAGGGGTTGAAGCTGGAGAGGAGATGCTCGCCGCCGTGCAGAAGGCCAAGGAAATCGGGGCTCAGGTGCATCTCATCGACAGAGACATAGGAACCACCCTCAACAGGCTTCTCAGCAGGATGCCGGCGCGGGAGAAACTCAGGCTCTTCGGAAACCTGATCATCAGCCTGATCCCGCTCGGAAAAGGTGTTGAACTGGGGCGACTTACCGAGGAGCAGGTGGTGGAAAATCTGCTGCAGGAGTTCAGGAAGCTCTCTCCAAGGGCTTACGAGGTACTGATCGCGGAGAGGGACCGTCACATGGCCTCACGGCTGGCGGCCCTTCTGCTTACAGGAAAGAGGGTGGTCTGCGTGGTTGGAGCCGGACACGTGCCAGGAATCATGGCAGAGCTGAACCGAGTGACGGCCGGCAAGTGGAGCCTGAAAATAGAATACCAGACGGGCTAATCGCCCTGGAATAATGGTCCTGCATCAGCAGGCCGTCAATGAAAACCCAAAAACGGGGTGAATAGGATTTATAAAGGGTTGCCTAAAATATCGTGGAGATGAGCAAGTGGATCAAAGCATTGTGGAAAAACTGAAGACGATGCTAGGAGTTCACGTGGAGAAGGTCGAGGAGCAGGGGGAACAGCTTCTGGTCTACGTCCCCAAAGGCCAGGCCGCGAGGGCGATTGGCTCGGGAGGCTCCGTCGTCAGATCCGCGGAACTCGTACTAAACAAAAAGCTGGCGATAAAGGAGCTCTGAGCTGAGGCTCGAAAGCCCTTTAAAATCCCGAGGCGAAAATAACGTTGAGGTGAGTTTGTGGTACAGGCATACATCTTGGTGACCGCAGCCATCGGAAAGGTAAAGCAGGTGGCAAAGGAGATAAAGAAGTTGCCGGACGTGAAAAACGTGCATGTTGTTACCGGGCCCTATGACATCATCGTTCATGTTGATACCAGCAGCATGGACACCCTCAGCAGGGCGGTGGTCGAAGGCATTCACAAGATCAAGGGCGTGGTCGACACCAACACCGCCATCGTCATTGATGTCTGAGCTTCACCGACGGAACGGTCGAAAGCCGGGCGTTGCCTTATTTTTGGTACTCCTTTTTTCAGTCCGCAGAGACAGCGTAAATCTGCTGCTTCAGTGAATTGAAAAAAGTGGTAGCCCCGCCCGGATTCTCGTCGACGCTGTCGATTTCGAACCGGGGTCAGCGGGTCCAGATTGCGGCCAGCTGGTGCCCGCCAGGATTGACCGATGGGCCCCGCCAGCAGCGGGTCTACCCCACGGGGCTACAAGATTACTACCTCAAAAGGATAAAAATACCTTAATATCGCTTCCAATTCTCGGCTGTCGTGTTTGACCGAAGTTGCTTGAAGATTTCTGGTACAGACGTGAAGAGATCCCGTCAGACGCGGCGTTCCGAAACCATCTAAATAACCCTTTACCTAGTGAAAGCGGTGGTTGCCTGCACGAATGGGCTTTAGCCGAGGCCGTTATCTCCACCATGCTTGCGGTGGCCAAGGAGAAGGGAGCCAAGGCGGTTTCCGAAGCAATGATAAAACTGGGAAGGCTGCAGAATATCGACACCGAGATCTTCAACCACGCCCTCCGGGAGCTGGCCAAGGGGACGCTGCTGGAAAAAACCGAGATCAAGCTTGAGATGGAGGAATCGCGCTTCAAGTGCCGGGCCTGCGGGCATGAGTGGAAGCTGGCCCCGAGCGAGGTTGGGTCCGATGAATCTGAAGCCATACATTTTATTCCTGACCTGGCCCACGCCTTCATCCGCTGTCCCCGCTGTCGCAGCCCTGACTTTGAGATAACTGGAGGGAGAGGGGTATGGGTAGAATACATAAGGATCTCAACGTAGCGGTGCCGGATCCCCGTCTCTCAATTATCGACGAGAGGCTCCGGAGGGTCAGGAGAATCATCATCGTGGCCAGCGGGAAAGGTGGAGTTGGGAAGAGCCTAGTCGCCACCACGATTTCCCTGCTGCTGGCCCGAAGCGGTCATAAGGTGGGCTTACTGGACCTGGACTTTCACGGGCCCTCCTGCCACGTCATCCTTGGAGAAACAAACGTGACGCCTGCTGAGGAAAGGGGGCTGATACCTCCGGTGGTCCACGGAGTGAAGTTCATGTCGCTGGTCTACTACATCGGTGCCCGACCGCTGCCCCTGAGGGGCGATGAGGCCTCGGACGCCTTCGTGGAGCTTCTGACCATTACTCGGTGGGACCAACTCGACTATCTGGTGGTGGACGTGCCACCCGGTATCGCTGAGGAGGTCTTAGACATCATCCGTCTGATCAAAAGAGGGGAGTTTCTCATCGTCACCACTCCGTCGATATTGGCGGTGAAGACGGTGGCGAGGCTCGCCCAGCTCCTCCAAGAGCTCAGGGTCCCGACCCTAGGGGTGGTGGAGAACATGCATCGCCCCGACGCAAAAACTGGAAAAAACCAGGCCGGGGCATTCAAATTTAACTTCTTGGGTCGGCTTCCATTTGATCCTGAGCTGGAAAGAACTCTGGGCAATCCGGAGGAGCTGCTGAAAACCAGATTTGCCCGAAGCTTGGAAGGCGTCGTGAAAAAAATCGTGGGGGCTAGGTAGCCGGACCGTGGGACATCCACTCGGGTGTCCTAGCCTCGGGGATCGAGTCGGCCCTGGGCAGATAGGGTTTGATGTCGATGATCGGTGATCCCTCAGCGGCATCCAAGCCTTTCACGCGCAGCCTACAGTTCTCCACCTTAATGAGCTCCACCACACACATGCCTATTGGATTTGGTCTGGTTGGGCTCCGGGAAGCGAAGACACCGACAAGAGGTGCTCCGGGATGTCTCTTGGGAGTCACCTGCAGGACCCGCCTCTCTTCAACGCTGTCCCGCTGGTGGAACCAATAGAGGATAATCAGGTGAGAGTAGTTCTCGATTCCCTTGAGGCCGGGACAGAACTCGGGAAAAATGGCGATCTCTGCCTCCTCGCCCTCCACTCTCTCCACGGTCCCTAAAAAATAGAGCTCTCCCTTCATCGCTCTTCCCAAGTTAAAGGAAGCATCTCCACAAAAAAAGTTAACGAAGCTGACTTATCCTGACTGAAAGGATTTGGAAGAGTATTGTGGTAGCCCGGGGCGGAACCTCGGCCGAACCTTCGACTTTCGAATTCGGCGGGTTTATCCCTCCGCCGTCGCAGGCTCCAAAGGCCCGCAGGATTGACCATTGGGCCCGATTTCAATCGGTCTACCCCACCGGGCTACCGAAACTATTTCTTCCTGCAACATTAATCTATTTGCTTTTTTCCTTTAGACCAGCGAGTTCAATGTTTCCTGAGATAATCGATGAGATCTTCTGAAATCAGTGGTTTTCCTCCCGCCAGTGGAAAGGCGTAGGGGAGAATATTCGAATATCCTGGCTCAATCTGAATTTCCAAGCCCACCTGAACCGGTATCTCTTCCAGCCTCTTCCCCAAGCTTATCTGCCTGGCAACGTAGACCGCACCGTCGATGGCGAACTGGTGCCGCCCGATGTTGCGCTTCAGGGCCCTGGGCAGCTTCTTAGATAGCAGTTCCCTCGTCCGGCCCAAGGGTGGATCATTTCCTAGGATTCCACCGATCAGGATTAAGGACCTGCCCTCGAGGTCCTCCGGAGATAGGGACTTCCTAGCCAGAGGATCGAGCAGTACCATTTCCTCCTCCCGGAAGATTTCGAGCGCGCTTTTTCTCTCCACCCTTGCAATCTTGGCTAACCTTCGATAATCAGCTGCCCTTCTGACGTTGCTTATCAGCAGGTCCTCTCCGGCGATCTTCGCCGAGCTGGAATACTCGATGTAAAGCCATTCGCTGAGCTTCGGCTCAAGGTGCTCGATCACCAGCCACATGTTCCCCGCTTACCTTCTCCGAAGCAGCGCCTCTGCAGCCACCACCAGAGGATCGATACTGTCGCTCACGGGAGGCGCATAACAGTAATCGACCTTGGAGAGTTCCTTGGTCGTCATTCCCTTCCTGATCGCCAGCGCCAGCCTGTTGGCCCGTTCCGCGGCGCCGGTGCCGATGAACTGACCGCCCAGCAGCCTCTGCTCTTTTCTCTCGGCGACCAGCCTGATGGTCACCGGCTCGGCTCCGGCAAAGTAATGCGGTTTACTGAGGCACCTCACCCGCGCTGAAACGGTCTCAATGCCTGCCTCCTTGGCTGCGGTCGGGGTCAGCCCCACTGAAGCGACCTCCAACCCCCCGGCCATGGTGACGACGGCGTTCAGGACTCCATCGAAGATCTCATCGCCTCCGGCCGCGTTGATTCCGGCGACCCTTCCCATCCTGATGGCTGTGGTGGCCAGCTGACTTCTCACCGGTCTCCCCGTAATCAAACACCGGGCTTCAGCACAGTCGCCGATCGCGTAGATATCCGGATTGCTGGTGCGGAGGTGATCGTCAACCGCTATCATCTTCGTCGGCCCCAGCGACAGACCTGCCTTCACGGCAAGCTCTACCTCTGGTTTCACTCCTATCGCCATGATCACTAGGTCGGCCGGAATCTCCTCCCCGTCAAGGACCACCGAGCTGACCTTTCCCTCGCCGCGCAGCTCCTTCACCGCCTTGGAACAGATGACGCGAACTCCCGACTTAACGAGTCGCTCGGCCACGATCTCGGCCATGTCGGGATCGAGCATCCCGGGCAGGATGCTGGGCAGCATTTCCACTAGGGCAACGTCAAGGCCACGCTCCTTCAAGGCACTGGCAGTCTCCACGCCGATAGGGCCGGCTCCGACCACCACGGCTTTATTTGCGCCCGGCAGCGCCGCGAGAATCCTCTCGCCATCCTCGATCGTCCTCAGGCTGAAAATATTGTCTAGGTCTATCCCTGAAATCTTCGGCCTCAGGGCCACGCTGCCGGTGGCGAGGATCAGCTTATCATAAGGTATCCTTTCCTCCCGATTTGTCTTGAGGTCAAGAACCTCCACCATTTTTTCCCCCACATCAATGGCCTTGGCTTCAACCCCCAAACGGACATTAACACCATGGAGCCTCGGCGCGGTTTCCACAAGGTCGCCGAGCTCCCGAACTTCACCGCCGATGACAAAGGGGAGGCCGCAGGGGTGATAGGTGGCGTAGCTCCTGCGCTCAATGACGGTGATCTCGGCATCGCGGTTGTAGAGCCTGGCCGTGGCCGCCGCGGTCAGACCCGCCGACTGGAAGCCAATGACCACAATTCTCAAGGACTATCTCCTCTGCCGAAGCCGCTTGGAATAAAGCAGCGCCTCTATGCCTGGCATCGGCTCCCCGGAAAGGAAGCTCACGGCCGCCCCGCCGCCCGTGCTCACATGATCTATCTTGCTGGCAACTCCTGCCTCGTTTACTATGGTGACGGTGTGCCCGCCGCCGAAGACCTTGAAGGCCTTGGAATTGGCTGCCGCCCGGTAGAGTTCCAGCGTCCCGCGCTCGTAACCCTTTCTTTCAAAAACACCCATCGGTCCCTTGACCACAATCGTCTTGGCTTCGGCCAGAAACTTGGAATAGTAGGCAACCGTCTTTGGACCAACATCGAGCAGCTCCACGTTCATCGGCAGTTCCTCAACCGCAATCACCTTGGGCTTGCCTTGGACATCGACAACAAAATCCAGCGGGGTTTTTATCAGATGGGCGTGGTTGGAGTAAATTACCTTGGCGCGGTCAACCAGCTTGAGATAGCTCTTGTCGGAAATCAGCTTGACATTGGGACCACCGATGTCCTTTCCAGAGACCATGAGGAAGATGTTGGCCAGAAGCCCGCCGGTGAGGACAGTGTCAACCAGCCCCTTGCTGAGCGAGTGTTCCAAGATCTTTATCGTGTCATCGACTTTAGCCCCGCCCAGCATGTAGACGCAGGGGTGCTCTGGATTCAGCGCCCTAGTCATCCTCTTGACCTCTCTTTCCATCACCCTCCCGGCGTAGGAGGGAAGCACCGCCGCAAACCCGATTATCGAGGCGTGGGGCCTCTGCGCCGCGGCAAAGGCGTCGTTGACGAAAATCTGCGCCAGCGGTGCCAGGTTCTGCACCAACCTGGTCTTGGCCTGATCCTGCATTGAACGGGCCACCGGCTCCTCGGCCAGGTAGCGGACGTTCTCGAGCAAAATTGCCTCCCCGGGCTTCAGCTCCTTTATCGCCTGGGCCACAGGTTCGCCGTAGAAGAGGTCCTTCAGATACTTGATCTTTATGCCTGTGGCTTTGCTCAAGAGCTCGGCATGTTGCTCCAAGGTGGTGAAATCATCGTCGCCCAAACGACCTTGGTGGGCGAGCAGGACCAGCTTGGCACCCTTGGAAGCCAGCTCCTTTATCGTCACCGCTGAGGCCTTGATCCTGGTGTCATCCAAAATCTTGCCGCTGACGGGATCCATTGGGGAGTTGATATCAATCCTTACGATCACGGTCTTGTCCTTAACATCGGCTTCGTCCAGAGTGGGTAAATCCTCTATCATACCACCCAACGCCATTTTATCGGGAGTCTCTTAAAGGTTGCTGGAAAATGAAAAATAACCTCGGCTGCTGTGTTCCAATTTTTAGACGTGTTCCATTTTTGGAAAGATTTAAAAGGAAGCAGGATATCCCTTCATAGAGGTAGACATGCCCGAGAAGTCCTGGATTGAACTGCTGATGCTGCTGGCAGGGGAGGGGGCGACGAGGGAAGAGATCAGGATCTCATCCGCATCCCTGGCCAGGCATTTCGGAGTCTCGAAGCAGACCGTCATCAGAAAGCTGGGCGAGCTGGAAGAACGATCACTGATCTCCCGCCGGGTTGAGCCCCGAGGACAGTTCATCAGGATAACCTCGGCAGGGATGTCGGCGCTGCGGGCGATGCATCAGGAGCTGGAGAAAATACTGAAACAGGAGCCGGCCAAAATCACCCTCACCGGGAAGGTGGTCACCGGCATGGGTGAGGGAAGCTACTATGTGGGACATCCCGGCTATTCAGAGCAGTTCAAGAGGGAACTCGGCTACCTGCCCTATCCCGGCACACTTGACATCAAACTTGACCGGGCTTCGCTGGAACTCAAGGAAACTCTAATGCGGCTGCCATCGAAACAGGTTTCCGGGTTCAAAACCAGCGAGAGAACCTTTGGCCCGGTTAAGATCTTCCCCTCCAAGCTGAAGGGTGAAACGGGAGCCGTGGTTATTCCCAACCGAACCCACCATACCGACATCCTGGAGATCATTGCCCCGCACAACCTGAGGAAGGCCATTGGCTTGAAGGATGGCGACCCGGTTAAGGTGGAGGTGTTCCTATGAGCATTGACCGGGCTCTGGAAGCTTTACGGTCCGGAGAATTCCTGCTTCTCCATGACGGCAAAGATCGTGAGAATGAGGTCGACCTGATTATCCTAGCCGAGGCGGTCAAACCAGAACATGTGGCCACCATGAGGCGCGACGCCGGGGGACTGATCTGCGTGGCGCTTCACCCGAAGATAGCGGACAGCTTCGGCCTGCCCTACCTGACCGACATCTACCGAGAAGCCAGGTCAAAGTTCAAAATTTTGGAGGCAATATGGCCCAACGATATCCCCTACGACGAACGCTCGGCCTTCTCCATCACCGTGAACCACAGAAAGACGTTCACCGGGATCACCGACGTGGATCGGGCACTGACCATCAGCGAGCTCGGCAAGCTCGGCGCCAAGGCGGCTGAACACAACTTGGTCGAGAAATTCGGGAAAGAGTTCCGAAGCCCGGGCCACGTCCATCTCCTCCGCGCAGCAGATGGGCTGCTCGCAGAAAGGAGAGGCCACACTGAGCTGGTGACCGCCCTCGCCGAACTCGCGGGTGTCACCCCGGTGGTGGCCATATGTGAGATGCTGGACTCGGAAACGAACCGCGCGCTGTCGAGGGAAAAGGCGAGGGAATATGGGACAAAACACGGCATAGAGTTCCTCGACGGTGTTGAGCTGATCAAGGAGGCTGGAACTTGAAAAGGGTTGGAATCGTTGACACCACCTTCGCGCGCTATAATATGGCCAGCGCTGCCATCGATGAACTGAAACAGCTCTGCAGCGTCAAGGTGGAGCGCCGCACCGTCCCCGGAATCAAGGACCTGCCGGTTGAGGCCAAGAGACTGCTCGACGAGGGCAACGACATCGTCATGGCCTTCGGGATGCCGGGGGCCGAGCCCATCGACAAGCAGTGCGCCCACGAGGCCTCGCTGGGGTTAATCATGGCCCAGCTGCTGACCAACAAACACATCATCGAGGTCTTCGTCTTTGCCGACGAGGCCAAGAGCGAGAAGGAACTCGCCATCCTGGCTGAGAACCGGGCGCGTGAGCACGCCCGAAACGTTTACCGCTTGCTCTTCAAACCCGAGGAGCTCACAAAACTGGCCGGCACCGGGCAGCGCGAAGGAGGCCCGGACGCCGGACCCCTGAGGAGGTGACAAATTGGTAAAGCTAGGTCTAGCGGCCACGGAGTTCAACTTCGACATCGTCTCGCCGATGATCGAGTTTGCCAAGAGGCACGCGGACTTCCTCGGAGCCCAGATCGTCGCCGAGGTCATCGTCCCCGGAGTCTACGACCTGCCACTGGCGGCAAAAAAGCTGGTCCAGAGAAGCGATGTTGACGCGGTAGTGACTCTCGGTGCCGTGATCGAGGGTGAGACCGAACACGACGAGATAGTGATGCAGCACGCGTCGAGAAAGCTCATCGACCTCTCCGTTGAATATGGCAAGCCGGTGACGCTCGGCATCTCAGGACCGGGAATGACGCGCCTGCAGGCCATGGAAAGGGTCACCGACTACGCCAGAAGATCCGTGGAGGCCGCGGTCAAGATGGTCAAGCGCCTCGAGAAGGTGTGAGGTTGGGCGAAGTCGGCATTCTGGCGCTGGGCTCGCACCAAGAGAAGCACGGGGCAGCCCTTCCCCCCGACACCGACGCCCGGCTAGCTTCCCACGTGGCCCAGGAGGCGGCACAGCGAGCCGGGGCGAGGTTTCTGGGCGTTCTCAGCTCATCCTACGAGCTCCCGGAGATAGACACCGGCGAGCACCAAACACTGGACCAGGTGAAGGATGAGCTTCGCCGGGCACTGCTCTACGCGAAGCAGGAGCTAGGAATTGATCGGGTCGTCATCGTCAACGGTCACGGTGGTAACGGGGTTCTGCGGGAGTGGATCCCGATCCTCGAGGAAGAGCTGGGCATGCGACTTCACTTCAACAACACCATCATCGACCTTGAGGGGCCGCACGCCGGCACCGGGGAACTCAGCATGGGGGCGGCCATCGGAATAACGGATGAGTCAAGGCTGGTCGAGCACTCCGACTTCTCGAAATATCCAGAGGTGGCCTTCATCGGACTGAAAAGCGTCCGGGAGAAATACCGGTGGGCGGAGGAGCAGGCCCGGGAGGTCGAGAGGCTGGGGCTCAGGATAGATAGATATTTGGGGGAGAAGCTCCTAGAGTGCGCCATAGTTGATGTCGTCAACGATGTGCGTGAAATTTCCCGCGAGGATGACTGACCATGAGCCTGAAGGAAGAAGCCCTGGCCCTGCACCGCAGATACCGGGGTAAAATTGCCACTTCGGTCAAAGTGCCTTTGAGGACGCAAAGGGACCTCGTGCTCGCCTACACTCCGGGCGTGGCCGAGGTCAGCCGGGAGATCGTCAGAAACCCGGAGAGCGTCTTTGAATACACCTCCAAGTGGAACACCATTGCCGTGGTCACCGACGGCAGCCGGGTGCTTGGTCTGGGCAATATCGGGCCTGAGGCGGCGCTGCCCGTGATGGAGGGGAAGGCGGCTCTCTTCAAGGAGTTCGGCGGCGTGGACGCGGTGCCGCTCTGTCTGTCCACCCAGAAGGCAGAAGAGATCGTTGAGATCGTGAAAAATGTCTCACCCGGCTTCGGCGGCATCAACCTTGAGGACATAGAGACGCCGAAGGTGCTTGAGATCAAGGAAAGGTTGATTAAAGAGCTGGACATCCCGGTCTTCCACGACGACGGTGACGGTACCGCGGTGGTCGCCCTTGCAGGATTGTTCAACGCGATGAAGGTCGTAGGAAAGAAAATTGAAGAGGTCACCATCGCCATCGCTGGCGCGGGTTCGGCTGGCTATGAAATCGCCAGAATTTTGCACCGGGTCGGGGCAAGAAAAATCGTCGTGGTTGATTCCAAGGGGATCATCCACCGGGGCAGAAGGGAGGGAATGAACCGGTTCAAGGAGGAGCTGGCCAGGATTACCAATCCCGAAAACATCACCGGAAAGCTGGATGACGCCCTGGATGGCGCCGACGTCTTCATTGGCGTCTCCTCAATCCCTAACCTGATCAATCCCGAGCTGATAAGAAGGATGGCCAAGGACCCGATCATCTTCGCCCTGACGAACCCCGATCCCGAGATACTTCCCGACGTGGCCCGGCGGGCTGGAGCCAGCGTGGTCGCCACCGGCAGCTCACAGTATCCCAACCAGGCCAACAACCTCCTCGTCTTCCCGGGCTTCTTCCGTGGGTTGCTTGACGCTCGAGCTAGGCTGGTGACCGACGAGATGAAGATCGCTGCCGCCGAGGCGATTGCCGGGCTGGTCAGGAAGAAAGAGCTCAGCGCTGATCACATCTTACCCCAAGCGGTGGATAGAAAAATTGCCCTCAAGGTCGCCGCAGCGGTGGCTAAATCGGCGGAGAAATAAATCGCGAAATTTTCACAAGACTTATAACTGGATTAAATCAGTGAAATTTATGCCCAATTTAGACCCACTCAAGGCATGCCTGCGGGAGTACCGGCGAAGGACCCCTGAGTCTAGAAGGATTCAGGCGCTGGCGCGTCAGTTTCTTCCCGGTGGAAACACCCGCAGCGTGGTTTTCTTCAAACCCTATCCTTTCGTCATGGAAAGGGCCCGGGGCTGTTGGCTCCACGATGTCGATGGCAACCGGTATCTCGATTTCGTCAATAACTACACCTCTTCCGTCCACGGCCATGCTCACCCCAGAATAGTCGCAGCGATGAAAAGGCAGCTGGAGAAGGGCTGGACTTGTGCCGCCGCCATGGAGCCCCAGCACCGTCTGGCCGAAATGATTTGCCAGAGGTTCAGATCGGTGGAACTGGTGAGGTTCTGCAACTCCGGCACTGAAGCCACCATGATGGCCATCCGCGCCGCCAGAGCCTACACCGGCAGGGACAAAATCATGAAGATGGAAGGAGGATACCACGGCAG
>JACIWF010000025.1 GCA_014361095.1 Hadesarchaea archaeon
TTTGCTTGTGCAGGCACCGAAAAAGGATTTAATTAAGCGGTTCAACTTTAATAGGGTGAGGATGATGGAAGCCGGTGAGAAAAAGCTTGTCGGTAAAGTGGTTCACTATTATTCCAAGATCGGTGTGGCGGTTGTTGAATTGACCGGTGATTTGAACGTTGGGGACAGGATTTCGATTGAGGGCACCACCACAAACTTTCAACAGACCGTGGAGTCGATGCAAATTGAGCACAAGAATTTGAGCAGCGCCAAAGCCGGTGAATCGATCGGGCTTAAAGTTCAACAGAAGGTTAGAGAAGGGGATTTAGTCTATAAGATTAGCTAATTAAACTTGATTTCCTGGTGTCTCGTGACTGGCACTAAACCAGTTTTAATCAGATTTAGTTTACGTGGTTTTTAGATCAACGGTTTCAATTTGTTTCCAGTGTGTTGAACTCTTTCGCCTGGTCTCCATTCAAATAGCTCTTGGATTATGGCATATGCAGCGTATGGAGGTATTATCCCGCGTTCGGTGACGATTAAGTCGACATACTCAGGAGGAGTCACGTCGAACGCAGGGTTTCTTACTTTTAATCCCGGGTAGCGTTTTAAGTTAATTAACTCGTTGGGATCTCTCTCCTCTATCTCCACCAAGCGTCCGACCAAAGTTTCTGGATGAAACTTGTATGTTTCTGTAGCAACAAAAAAGAGAACCCTTGCCTCATGAGCAGCTAGCGCGATGCTTGAGGTTCCAATTTTGTTGACCACCGCCCCATTCGCCGCAATGCTGTCTGCGCCCACTATCACCTTATCCACATCCCGGATGAAGTGGCGCACGGCGGAATCTATTATCATTGTGGTCGGAATTCCTTCCTTGAGCAATTCCCTAGCGCTGAGCCTCCCCTGCCAAACCGGCCTGGATTCCGTCACGAAAACCTCAATATTTTTTCCCTGCCTGAATGCGGTTTTTATTATTGACAGCGCGCATTCACTGTTGCAGTGAGTTAAAATTACATCATCGTTTGAAATCCTGTTGGCACCTATTTCACCAATTTTTTTGACAGCCTCCAGGGAGTTTTTGATGAACTCATCCGCACGAGAGATGACGGCTTTTTTCATCGTCCATAGATCGGCACCGTGTGTCTGTTTTAATCCCAGCAGGACATATCTCAACGCATTGGGCAAGGATACTGCTGTGGGTCTGGTTTCGAGGAGAATTTTGGATGCCCTTTCCATCTCCTGGGAAAACTCAGCGGGTGATTTGGCTTGAGACCCGACTGCGGCAATTTTCAGGGCCTTGGCTGCAGCACGGGCGATTCTTCCCGCACCCCGTATGCGCATGGTCTTTATGTCCTGGGCTATTTTCTCGATTTTGGCACTCAGCATGTTATCTCAAAGATTAATCGGGCACTCAGAATTAAAATCAATCGGAGCCAAGCTTGGCCAAGTTACGCCTAAGTTCGGATAAAAATATCTGCACATCGGTTCTCCTGATGATATCAGCTTTCTCATGTTGTTTTTTTAATTTTTCAATAAATGCCTCGACGTTCTCGCATTCGTCTGCTTCTTTTTCTATGATGGCTCTCAGTTCCCCTAGAAACGCGATATAAGGTCGTACCGCTGTCAGAGAATCGATCATGATCTTCTTGTGTTCTTCCTTCATCTCACCACCTACAGGTTGACAAGGGTTTCCTTAATAGTTTCCATGGCCAGATTGGTTTTCACGTTTTTCACTGAATCGAAGCACATGACGTGGTCTTCAACGAACTTGTTCAGTGTGTCGATATCCTTTACCCTGACTTTGATCATCAGCTCGTGTCCCCCAGTCATACGGTGGATCTCACAAACCTCGCGGCGGCGTGAAAGCGATTTGGTCAGCTCTCCGAGTTCTCGGGAGTCAGCGTCCACACTGATAAAAGCAGTCACACCATATCCACATTTTTTCGGATCCACCACCGCTGAATATTTTTTTATCTGACCGTTTTTTTCCAGCTGTTTGATTCTCCTTCTCACCCCAGTTGGGCTGAGGCCAACTTCCCGGCCCAGCTTTCGAAGTGGTATCCGAGCATCATCAGCCAGTATTTTTAATAGTTTTAGATCCACGCTGTCCATCAAAAATCCCGATCCACTCTGCGCTAATTTCGTTGCCATAATCTATTTAAATTTTTTCGCTGATTTGAACTACCTCCAACTTTTCAGCAACAGGGTGGCAGGCCTTCACCAGCATTTCACCCCATCTTTTTTCATCATTGAACAGAATAACTTGCTGATAACGGCCCCCATGGGTTTTTAAATAGGCCTCAAGGGATTCGGCAGTGTACCTAGCCATTTCGGCGTCAAGTTCTTTTGGCACCTCATGCTGCGATAGCGGATATACTTCCTCGAGCTCTTCGGGGACGACCCCAAAAGGCGGAACTATCTTCAACAGGTGGGCACCCTCCACATCTATTTTCTTTTCCCCAAAACCTGGGAAGATGATTAGGGTTTCCAGTTGCGGCGGCGTATATCTCTTTATCCTTTGCCTGTGCCGAAGCACTTCCGGGCGTTTTATCGATTCGCTGCCCGAATAGAAAAAAGCCGTTCTTTTCGTTACCGGATCAAATCGCTCTATGAAGTCGCCGTATTCCAGAAACCTTTGGAATGCTTCTAGGAGACTGGGGTGTGCCCTGCATTTTATCTGAACGTATTCCCAAAGCCTGCCATCAGCTATAGCCTGTCGAATTCTCCTGATCTCGCCGAAGGTAACATGAAGGTTGTGACGCGCGAGCAACTTTACTTTTTCATCTTCCTTTTCCCGTTTTATTTCTTTCACAGTTGTGCTGGCACATACCGGACATTCGCATGGCAGAAAATCAAGCTCGTCGAGGTGGAGGGTGCCCTCCGCAGTCATGTATCTGCCGTCTCTCGCGAAGAGGATGTAAGCCGCCGAGTCGAAAAGGTCGCACCCCATGGCCACGGCCAGCGACAGCATCATCGGGTGTCCGGCACCAAAAAGATGGACTGGGCGATCAAGCGGGAGATTTCTTTTCGCGGCCATGACCAAATCCACGACTTCAGCGTATCGGTACTCGTTCAACAACTCCACGGGGCTGCCGATGGCGTGAAATTGGTAGTCCAGCTTTCCCATCTCTCTCGCCGAATATTCCACCAGGTCAGTAAAGAGGCCGCCTTGGATGGGGCCGCACCACATGACTTCAGGGTTTGACCGGATTTCCACCGCCTGTTTTGCCCTTTCGAGGGTAATTTTGACCGTTTCAGCAGCATATTCCCGTGATGCATTTATTCCAGTGGGTATGTCCAAGATGGTGGCGATATCAGGTGAGATCAATTCCTGATATCTAACTATTTCCTCCGGAGGGACATCAATGTTTCCGTAGCGGAGGATTTGATAGCCACCGCTGTCGGTCATGATTGGGCCGTCATAGTCAAGGATTTGGTGGATTTTTAAGTCGGGATTTTTTCCGAAGTGAAGCATGGTTAAATAGGCGTTGGTTATTACCAGCTCTGTGCCAAACTCCCGTCTCATCTCTTTGGGCTTCAGAACGATGTCTGCAGGGTCAATGACGGGCATTAAGGTCGGCGTTAGCAGTTCTCCGTGGGCAGTCTTGATCCGACCGATTCTACCCATGCCGTCCCGCTTCAATATCTGAAAAATGTGACCACCATATCTTAAAATTAGACTGAGGCAAAAATTTTTTACCTTTTTCAACAGACGGGGTAGTCACCTCTAGCCAGACACTTGGTGAATTCGTTGATTTTTTCAAGTTCCTTTTCGATGGTTTCGGAAATCTGTTTTTTCACCTGCTCCAGCTTAACGCCTGGCTTGGTGAGAACTCTGGCTGCGGCTATCGCAGGCTGATCAATGGGACTTCCTATCTGGCTTACGAGCCAAACATATACCTCTTTTAAGCCATCAACCTCTCGGTAAATCTCACCAGCTATTTTGTGCGTTAGAATGTTGTAGATTTTCCCCACGTGGCTGACCGGGTTTTTTCCAGCCGCAGCTTCGGATCCGACGTGTCTGTTCAATGGAATTACTCCGTTGCTTCTATTTCCCCTACCCACTTGACCCGAGTCGGCGCCATCAGCGCTTGTGCCCAAAACTGTCAGGTAGACACCGTCCACCCCTCTTCCCCTAGTATCGAGCGTGTTGAGCTTGATGTCCACATTATCAAAGTTTGAATTTTCTTCCACAAACTGGCGTATTCTTTCCAGAATTTCCTCCTTTTTCCTGAAGTAATCATTCTCATCCTTGACGTGGCGGTCGACAAAGGCCATCCCGATCATCAGCGATAGGTTGTTGTTTTTCCGGAATCCCATCACCTTTATGTCTTCACCGGACTCTGGGAATTCTTTCTTGAATTTTTTCGAGTTCAGATAGTGTTCCGTTTTGAGCACCATCTCTTCGGTTGGAGTCATGGGAGAATAACCAACTGCGGCCGAGGTGTCATTTGCGCTGAGGACCTTTCCCTTCCTCCTGAAGATGTCCGTCAACGCAGCTGAACCTGGCTTCAGCTCCACTTGGTAGCGCAGGTGTTTGTCAGGGTCAACGTATCTAAGGTTTTTCTTGATCCATTTTTTCGCCGCATCTATCGCTATTCTGGCCACATCTATTTTTTCGCCCCCTACCTCGTTGGTGGCTCTGTCGCCGAAGATCAGAAGCATGGGCTCCTTGACCTCACCACCACCAAATCGCGTTTCCACCTTTCCCGCCACGAGAAGCGATTTATCGGTGTTGTGGTGCATGATGGTACCAAATCTTTTCAGATATTCCTGGCAAAGCTCAACCGAAACACGGTCAAGAATTGAGTCGCAGATCGAGTCTGGGTGCCCGATTCCTTTTCTTTCGACTATTTCCAGATTTTGCTCCACGAGTGGGACCTGTTTGATTTCCTCGACAATTATATTTCTCATCAAACCATACCCCGCGAATTTAGATTTTAACAGGTCACGTTTATATTTATAGGTTTCTCAGACGATATAACTCATAGGAATGAAGGGTTTCGTATGGGAGTTATCAAGCCATCTGAAGTTAGGGCGATGAGGATGCGTTTGGGGTTAAGCCAGTCAAAACTGGCCAAGTTGGCGGGAGTCACTCAGGCCTACATAGCAAAGATTGAGTCAGGTAAGGCGGACCCCAGATTTTCAACGCTGGAGAGGATATCAAAGGTGCTGGAGCAGGCGAGCGCACCATCGAAGCAGGTTTTGGTCGAGCGGATCATGTCTTCCCCGATAGTTTTTATCAGGCCCAGCGACAGGGTTGAAACTGCCATTAAGACTATGAAGGCCCACGACATCTCCCAATTGCCCGTTCTGGATCGGGAGGTTCAGGTGGGCTCCATTTCTGAGACCATCATTGTGCGGAGGGTGGCCTCGGGGGAGAATATGGCCAAGCTACTGCGCCGCAACGTGGGCGAGATAATGGACAAACCCTTTCCAATGGTTCCCAAAGATGCTGATGTGGGTATTGTCTATTCGATCCTTGAACATGCTCCAGCAGTTTTGGTTGTAGATCACGGGAAACCGGTTGGCATAATTACCAAAGCGGATGTTTTCAAACTGGCCGTGAAGCCTTAGCCTTTAAAGGGTAGCATCCATTAAAATCAGTTGAATTTTATGGCTGAAGAAGTGAGGGATAGAATTGCCCGCTGGATAGCTGGCGATATCACCCTGTCCGATTCGCCCGGGTTAGCCATCAAGCTCTGGCGAGAGAGGTTTGGCATTAACCAACCAGCGCTAGCTAAGGTGATGCAGGTTTCTCCCTCAGTTATTAGCGACTATGAAGCCGGCAGGAGAAAATCTCCGGGGGCGGCTACAATAAGGAGGATCGTTGAGGCGCTGCTGGAAGTTGATGAGCAACACGGCGGAAAAATGTTTCATGTTTTTTCCCAGGTTTTTGGCACACAGTTGCCCCCAGATGTTGTTCTTGAGATTAGGGAGTATACCATCCCAGTTGACGGCAAGTCAATAGTCAAGGCCGTGGCAGGGGAAGTGGTGGCAAACAAGGACCTGCTGGATAGAAAGATCTTTGGCTACACGGTCATTGACAGTCATAGGGCCATACTGGACCTTTCAGCCGATGATTTTAGGCGCCTCTACGGCCTGACCACTGAGCGAGCGCTTGTTTTCACAGGCGTGACTACAGGCAGATCCCCCTTGGTGGCCGTCAAAGTGATTGGGATAACCCCCGGAATGGTAGTTCTTCATGGAGATTTGAAGGCGGTTGATGAGGTTGGCGTAAAGATAGCGGAGATACTTAAATTGCCTCTCGTCATTGCCAAAGTTCCAACCGTTAATGAACTGCTCGCAGGGTTAAGAAAATGCTCTCCATAAAATTTTAAATTTTTTCGGCAAATGACGTTGTTTTTTACGACAAACAAAAGCTTTTTAAACGGTTAAATCGGGGTAAAAAAGAATGGAATGAAGTTCGGGTGATTCGTGGTGAATGTTGGCATAGTGGGCTATGGTGTTTATATACCGAGATACCGCATCAGGTTGGACGATATTGCCAGAGTTTGGGGCGAGGAACCATCTAGGGTTAAGCAGGGTTTGATGGTTGAGGAAAAGTCTGTCCCCGCCCCCGATGAGGATACTGCGACCATATCTGTTGAGGCGGCCCGAAACGCGTTGAAAAGGGCGGGGATTAATCCCCAGGATATCGGTGCCATTTACGTGGGGTCGGAATCGCATCCCTATGCAGTCAAGCCCACTGCGACCATAGTGGCCGAGGCCATCGAGGCCACACCAAATCTTACTGCGGCTGACATGGAATTTGCCTGCAAGGCGGGAACGGCGGGCATTCAGGCCTGCGCTGGCCTGGTCGAGATGGGACAGATAAAATATGGAATTTCCATAGGCGCCGATACCGCGCAGGCGGCACCAGGGGATCCTCTGGAATACACAGCCGCAGCCGGAGGTGGAGCCGTGATAATAGGAAAGAATGATGGTGAGGCACTGGCGGAGATAGAGGGGACCTATTCATACACCACAGACACCCCGGATTTCTGGCGCCGAGAGATGCGACCCTATCCCAAGCACGGTGGAAGGTTCACGGGTAAGCCAGCTTATTTCAAGCACGTTGTTTCGGCAGCTCATGGCATCCTCCGTCAGCTGAAGCTCACACCCCAAGATTTTGCCCATGCCGTTTTCCACCAACCCAACGGAAAGTTCCCCTGCCAAGTGGCCGAGGAGCTGGGGTTTTCCAAGGCGCAGATAGCCTGTGGACTGGTGGTTCCAAAAATAGGCAATACCTATTCAGGTGCCACGATGATAGGCTTGGCAGCGGTCCTCGACAAAGCCAAGCCCGACGAGAGAATTTTGGTCGTTTCCTATGGTTCAGGCGCCGGGAGTGATGCCTTTAGCATCAAGGTTAAGAAGGCCATTGAGGAAAAGCGTGACCTGGCGCCGAAGGTCGAGCAATTTCTTAACAACAAGATTTACATCGACTACTCAACATACACTAAGTACAAATCACTTTTGGTGAGATAATGCGAGATGTGGCCATAATTGGCGTTGGGATAACCAAGTTCGGTGAACTCTGGGACCTCTCTTTTCGGCAGATGATCATCGAGGCTGGCGCGCGGGCTTTGGAGGATGCCGACATCGATGGCAAGCAGATAGATGCCATGTACATTGGAAACATGTCTGCAGGACAGTTCATATGTCAGGAGCATATAGCTTCGTTAATCGCCGATCACGCCGGTTTGGCACCGATACCATCGACCAGAGTTGAGGGGGCCTGCGCTTCTGGGGGTCTGGCCCTGCGGCAGGCGGTCATTTCGGTCGCCTCAGGTGTTCACGATTATGTCGTGGCCGCCGGCATTGAAAAGATGACTGATGTTATGACCGAGCAGGCAACTGGTGCCTTAGCCACGGCAGCCGATCAGGAGTGGGAGGTCAACGCCGGAGCGACCTTTCCTGGACTCTACGCGCTGATGGCCCGCCGTCACATGTATGAGTTTGGCACAACCGAGGAACAGATGGCAATGGTGGCGGTCAAAAATCACAACAATGCTTGCATGAATCCCTGCGCCCAGTATCACACGAGAATCACGGTTGAAAGTGTCCTGAAATCACCTCCCGTGGTTCTCCCACTAAAACTGCTGGATTGTTCGCCCATCACCGACGGAGCCGCCTGTGTGATCGTGGCTCCAGCCGAGAAGGCGCGAAAGATGGACAGGGTCCCCGTTATCGTCGCTGGCACGGGACAGGCCAGTGACACGATATCTCTTCATAGCCGGCAATCCCTCACAGGTTTGATGGCAACGACCAGAGCGGCAGATATGGCTTACAAAATGGCCAGGGTCGGTCCGGAGGACATCGATGTGGCTGAGGTTCATGACTGCTTCACCATAGCTGAGATCATGGCGATAGAGGATCTTGGTTTCTGCAAGAAAGGTGAGGGCGGGAAGCTCACCGAAGAGGGACAGACCGAGATCGGTGGAAAGATTCCGGTGAATACCAGCGGAGGCCTCAAGGGCAAGGGCCATCCGGTTGGAGCCACCGGTATTGCTCAAGTTGTGGAGATAGTCCATCAGCTTCGAGGGGATGCGGGAAAGCGACAGGTTAAAGGTGCCGAGATTGGTCTGACGCACAATGTGGGTGGGACCGGGGGCACCGCGGTGGTTCATATCTTCAAAAGGGGTGATTGAATGGCCGCGCCGCGATTCTGGAGGGAAATTCCAAACAGGTATAATCTCATCGGCACCAGGTGTGGCAACTGCAACAAGGTCTTCTTCCCGCCGCGCTACATCTGTCCACAGTGCCGCAGAATGGGGAAGCTTGAGCCCTATAAGTTGAGCCGCCGGGGTAAGATAGTCACCTATGGTGTGGTTCACGTGGCGCCAGAGGGGTTTGAGGATCTGGTTCCATATGTTCTAGCCATCGTGGAGCTTGAGGATGGTCCTAGGCTCACGACGCAGGTGGTGGATTGCGACCCCAACGAGATAAAAATAGGGGATGAAGTGGAAATGGTCTTTCGGCGTATCGGCGCCGATAGGGAAGACGGGGTCATTTATTACGGGTTCAAGTTCAGGAAGGTTGAATAATCAGAAGGCTTGAGTCATTTTTGCTTAAACCCGTCTGGCGAACGTCAGATAGCCCGTGTGGGCGATCATACGCGTGCTCGGTCTGGTGCAATTGGCTCTTACTTCTATTTCTCTGACCAAACACTCAATCGTGCTAATATTGGTGAAACTAAATTTCGCAAACTCTCGGTATAGCCTTTGCAGGTGTTCCACACAAGGAGTAAAGGCGGCGAGATATCCACCTGGCTTCAGGGCCCGCTGGGCGTGAGGAAGTACCAGCTCCGGCTGCGGAAGATCCAGTGTAACTAGATCCAGCTCGCTTTCATCTATGCCCTGATAGATATCCTTGTTTTTTACTTTCACGACGTCGGCGAGCCCTGCCGTCCTGATATTTTCCTCAGCTATTTTGGCGAAATCTTCCCGCACTTCATAGCTTACCACCCAGCCGGTAGGTCTCACCAAGTTGCCTAAAAAGATGGATAAAGCGCCAGAACCGGCTCCGGCGTCGACCACCCTGCTGCCCGGACCAACTCCTGTGTGGGCGACAATCTGGCCGGCATCTTTAGGCAGCATAATCTGCGGAACTCGGCGTAGTTTTTGCAGAAAATCCGCGATTGAGGGCCGAAGCACTATAAAATCCTTGCCCAAATGGGACTTTATCCTCGTTCCCGGTTCCATGCCGATCGTTTCGGCTAGGTCGATCACTCCAAATTTTGTGTGCAGTTTTTGCTGGCTGACTTGGACCAAATATTTCCTGCCTTCTTCATCGATCAGGATGATTCTCTCGCCTTCGGATATCATATAATTTCACAGAAAACTGTTTTCTTTTAACTGTTAATCCTTTCTAATCGCCGTCAGCCTCTGTTTTAGGGATGACAATCAATACTATCTGGTGTGCTATCGCAGATATTTTCAGCCATTTAGGTACATCAACAAAAAAATCCGGTTTAAGGAGTTAGCCTCCTTCTGTCCCGCGGAAAGAGGACGACCTCCCGAATATTTTCGACACCGGTGAGAACCATTGTTAGACGGTCAAGTCCGAGCCCAAAACCGGCGTGAGGTGGTAACCCATAGCGGAAGTTTAAAAGGTGGGATTCAAAGTTCTCCGGGTTCAGCCCTTTTTCCTTCATCTGTTTTATCAGCATTTCCTCGGAGTGAATGCGCGACCCTCCGGAGGCCAGCTCCAGTTCCCCATACATAAGATCAAAGGCGTCGCTCAGTTTCTCCCCTTTTGGCAGGGTGTAAAAGGGCTTTATGGCGAGAGGCCAGTCGACAATGAAAAAGGCGCCACCTATAATTTCGGCCAACTTCTTTTCCGCAGGCGTGGGTAAATCGTCACCCCAGTTTAGCACTACCCCTTCAGCGCTTAGTTTCTCAAGTGCCTCATCGTAAGTGATGCGGGGGAAAGGTCTTTTGGGCACCTCTAAATGGTGGTTGAGCACCTTGAGCTCTTCGGCGCAGTTCCTCTTCACGCTCTCGAAGGCTCGCCAGACTAATTCCTCAAGTATCTCCATCACATCGTCGGCTGTCATGTACGCTGCCTCGATATCTACTGATGTTGCCTCGTTCAGATGTCTTGGTGTGTCGTGTTCTTCGGCTCGAAAGATTGGCCCAACTTCGAAAACTCTGTCGAGGGCCCCGGTCAGCACCTCTTTATAAAGCTGGGGGCTCTGGCTCAGAAAGGCTTCTCTTTCGAAATAAGAGATGGGAAAGAGAGCAGCGCCGCTTTCCGTAGCGGTGGCCACTATTTTTGGTGTCTGTACTTCGATGAATTCCTGAGATATCAGATATTCCCTGATCGCTTGCAGGGCTTGATTGCGGATCTTGAATATCGCGATTGATTCGGCTCTGCGCAGGTCAAGGCCTCGAGCATCCAGCCGAGTATCTAGGTTTGCCTTGACCTTGCCGCCGGGGTCTAGGGGCAATGGTGTTGCGGCGAGGTTAAGTATTTTTATCTCTGCAGGGACAATTTCGACGCCACGAGGGGCCTGTTTTGCTTTGACGACTTTCCCCCTGACGGCGACTGATGACTCTTGGGTGAGAACATCCATTTTGGCCAGAGTTTTAGCATCAGTTTTTTTTCTTGGGGCAGTAATCTGAACGGTGCCGCCGATATCGTGCAGGATGAAAAATTTAATGCCGCCGAGGTCACGGATATCACCGACCCTGCCCATCAGGATGACCTCTTGACCGTCAAGCCTTTCGGTTATTTCATTGGATTTATGAGTGCGCCGCCAGTTGCCAAGATCATCGAGTTGCATAAAATCACTACTCGAATATTATGGTATAGTTTTTATTAGTTAGCTTGCTCAGAGCCGCCTCAAGTTTTTCCTTCTTCATTGGTAATCGTCTCATGTGCTGGCGTGGTACCCTAACCCTGTACTCATCGCCCGATTTTGTGTAGAGTATGTTGATTCCAAGCACATCGGCCGGAGTTAAGAGGTCTTGAATGAGTTTTTTCTCAGTTGACCCCTCTTCAACAATTCGAACCTTGGTTTTCAGAATGTTTTCAAGTTCTTGGACTATTCTCCCTCTCCTACCGATGAGAAGCGGGATTTGCCCCGTCCCGACTACCAGAATGGCCAACCCATCAGAATCGACCGCGCGCTTAAAGATCAGCTGATCCAGTTCCTTGTGCTTTTTTGAAAGTTCGTAAAGGGCCAGCGAGATGTTGAGCTCTAATTTTGATATCTTTCCCTCTTCAATCTTTCGACTGCAGCCCTGGCAGAGGATGCCGCTTTTCAGACATATTTTGCAAATTGGCGTCTGCAAGCTGATCAATAGTGTTTTGTTTCCTTGCCTTTTAAATTAATTCAAACGGGATAACCAGAGCAGAAGATTTGAACAAAAAATAAAAAAGGGCACGGAAAGAGGCTTATTGTCCCTTTCCGAGCACTATTTCGATGGTTGAAACGTTTGTGGTACCGCCTTCAGCCTGCATCGTTTCGGTTCCTATTGAAATGTTTTTAACCACCATGTTCGGCAGGAATCTGTTTCTGACGATCTCAGCGACATCGACGGCTCTGCTGATCGCTTTACCTCGTGCTTTGAGGGTAATTTCGTTGATGCCCTGGTTGAACTGCGTAATTACTGCCAAAACATAGTTCATCACTGGTTTCACTCCAATAAATACCACATTCTCGGCGGTCTTTTGTTCTGCCATAGTTTCTTGCCTCCTTAGCTTTGTAGTTTTTCTTCACTCTGGGACCAATAAATACCTTTCGATTTTGCCGAATTCAGGCTGGCGATGATTTTTAGCTGTGCAAATTTCTAACTAGCTGAACCATTCGGCGCTCGATTCTATCTCTGATTTCTTCAACGTTTCCAGCGCCTTTGGCCAGTTCATTGTAGTCAATTAGGTCATCAATCAGGATTTCTGCCGTTTCTCTATCCAGAATTCCCGAGTAAATCGCCAGCTCGATGGTGTAAAATGAACGCATTATGGCATCTTGGCCCCTTTTCCACCTTTTCCAGGCTCCAGATCGGTTTATTTTGAGTTTTTTGGCAATAACTTCAAAAGTTGGGTTCTCTGACCAATAGTAAAGTAACATCGCTTTCAAGGTTTTTTCGTCTAAATGTGAATGCTTCAGCAGAACCTTTGCTAAAAGATTGTTACGAAGCCAATCCTCTGCTCTCGGCGTTTTTTCGACATCCACGAAAGTCCTCCCCTTGTTTCCTATTTTAGGAAACAAAAATAAATAGTTGTCGTCCGGCGTTCAACCGCGTTATCCGAACAATCGTCTCCAGAGGGAAACCTTGTTTGCCTTTTTCACCACACGTTCGTTTATTGGAGTATCTAAAGCCGCGGCGAGATGCAGCGCCTTGTCAGCGACCTTAAGGGCCTGTCTCGGGTTGCCGTTGCTCAGCCTG
>JACIWF010000026.1:0-6853 GCA_014361095.1 Hadesarchaea archaeon
GTGCGCGAGAACGAGAAACAGCCCCTCTCCAAAACCCTTTTCAAACCTTCCAGGGCCCAGTTCAGTATCCCGCTCATCTCTTGAGGGTCGCCCGTGATTTTGTCGGCTATGTAGGGGTCGGTTTTTGGGTCACCTTCAGGGAAAACCCTGTTGAATTTGATCAGGATCCACCTTCTCCAGAACGCCTCGCTGAGATCCGCGGTGGCTGGAAGCTCGTTGGCGGAAAAGACCAGTTTGGCGTAGTTCTGGAACTTGAAGGGATCGCGGTGTTTCCTCTGCGCGTCCATGAGATCTTCGCCGGTGAGCATCTTGAACCGGCCCGTGTCGGATCCCAGGCGCCGCGACGGGAGATCCGCGAAGACGTTAGCCAACCGACCAAAGAGCTCGGCGGCAGCGAACCGGTCGCCCACGATGTCCTGGAGGCTCTTGGCACTCACGTTTTCGTCCCCCAGGAGCGCACGGAGGATCCGCAATAATGTGCTCTTTCCGTTATTTCCGCCGCCCAGCAGCATGAAGGCGCGCGCCAGGGGATAATCACGTAGCAAGCAGTATCCGAACATCTCCTGCACAAGGGGATGGATGTCTTCTTCTAATATCTCCCCCAGAAATTTTCGAAAGTTCGGGCAGACGGCCGCGGGGTCGTAGTCCACGGGAATTCTGGAAAGAAAGATGGGGTTAGGGCCGTGCGGGTGCAGTTGTCCGCTGGTGAGGTCAAGGACGCCGTTTCTCAAACAGATGAGATTCTTCGGGGGGTTGAAATCCTTAGAATTTCGATACGTGGTTTCACGGATGTGATACACCACTTCCTTTACTCTGTGTTCCGTAGCCAAGTCCGCAAGCCTTTTCCTGCATTCCTCCTCGATCAGCGTCTCTCCCTTCGGCCGATAGTATCCGTCAGTGTAGTAGTATATTTCCCCGCTCTCCCGGTGCGTGATGAAATGATGGTGGCGCATTATATCGTCGGCGAGCATCTTGGGGATAAACTGTCCGTCTTCGAAGTAGGTGAAGGGGCCGGACAGAGCCTTGAACGGTCCCTTTTTCTGGCAGTTCGGGTTGGGACAGACGCGCGGCCGCTCTCCTTTCGGATGGTCAAACACCTCTCCGCACCGCCGGCACCGCCAGCTGTCGGTTATCAGCGGCTCAATTTCGTTCATTACCCTGCCTCCCCTCCAGTTTTTGTGATTCGCCGCCTTCCCACCGCTCCAGAAGCACGCGGACGCCGCTGGTGCCGTCTTCCATGGCGTAGCTCTGAATATCGAGAATGGTGGCCAGGCGCAGGTCCTGGAGCATCTTGGCGACCGCAAGCACCTTACCACACTGCTGGCCGAGTCCCAGAACCTCAACCAGCCGCGCCTTGTTCTTCCGAAAAGCAACCAAAACTGCGTTGGCGTAGACAGCAGGCGGCTTGGCAGCAACATAAATCTTTTCGTCCGCTTCCATACACATTACCCCACATTGGGCGAAAATTCTGGATAACGACGGTTTTTATTGCTTAACACACCTCACTCTTCCGCCTTCAGCCCCTCTCCGAAAATTTTGATAGCGATGATGTTCCGCTTGTTGATCAGGTGTGTGTTCTCGTAGGTTTTCAGCTCAATGAAATAATCATCGTGGCCGACGAGTTTTCCCTTCCTCACTTCCACGGGGGCTTCGGGCTCTTCCTTGTACACGATCTTCACCAGCCTGCCGACGAACCTGTTATAGTTCGGCGCAGGCACTTCGGTCTTCTCAATGATAGCAGCCAAACCATCACCTCCGTTTTTTCCATCTGTTTCCGAACATGCGGGGGCAGAGAACTTTCGCGCGTTTTTTGCGGGCGTAGACAACGTGGCGCACTTCTTCAGCCAGAGAAGCGTCCACCGGTATCCTCTTGCCGCACTTGGGGCAGATGAAAGTTGGGCATTTTTGTCTTTCCATTTCATACACCTCCTTCATCTTTGAGCAGCTCCTCGACGCTCTTGCGCGTCAACCAGCTCCTGATGTACCTGCAGTGCTCCCGGTCACAGAACGGCGCCATGCTTTTGCAGAGGTAGGTGTACTTTCGCTTCGCCATTGAACCGAGAACACTGCGCAGTTCCCGCTCGTCAAGCGGCGGGTGGTTTTTCTGGTTCCATTCCAGCAGCCGGTTCCACGTGCGCTCGAGCGGGTACTTCTTGACATACAGGTAGTAGCTCGACAGCCTCGCCGCCGCCTCGTTCCTGAATCCCTCTCCGACTCCCTGCAACAACTTGAAAATGCAGGGTGGAGGCCTCCCCTTGTAGCGCTCTTTTGTGTCAGCTGTTTCAAAATCCTCAAGGCAGCGATCCGAAATCTGGAAGGGTTCTATACCAAATTTCTCCTTCACCGTTCCAAACACAACTTCGAGCAGGTCATCCACTTCCAGCAGCTTACGTGTGTTTCCGATGAACTTGTAGCGGTTGCCGCTTGGGTGCATGCTCGGAGGGGCGATCACTATGTTTCCATCCGACCTCACCTCAAGCCTTATCTGCGGGACCTTGAACGAAGGGACGGGCTCGGTTGACCGGAGATACACGTGCCGTTTGCCGCTTCCAGTGCGCACAACGATCGTCTCTCGCTCGATCTTTTTCACGTCGAAGAACTTCTCGTAAACCGAAACGTCGTCGAAGTCCAAGACGACCAGGTTGCCGCTCACCGCTCCGCAGACGATTGCGACATTGTGCGGTCGTCCGTCGTGGAACCACCGGGCAATTTCCTCTTCGGAAGGTCTCTTGCGCTGGTAAGGTTCCCAGGCGATTTCGGGTCTTTTATCGCCGTAAACCGCCGGAATTACGCAAAAACCCAGAGAGCGGTAGGTGGAAAGGTACTCATCAAGAGGGTTCGTCAGCGGCACGATTTCAATATTTTCAGCCACGGAAATCACCGGCTTCAAGCTTTTTCTTTTTATCCGGGGCGATTGCGGTGTCTTCCGGGTCCAAAAGCTCTATTTTTATTTCATTGTTTTCTTCGCAGATCGATTCAATTCCGATCTCAGGGAGGGGTTCGACAATTTCAGTGCCTATTTTCAAAAATTCCTCCAGAGTTGGCTGTTCTTCTGCCGTTAGCCGGGGGTTGAACCTTACAATCGAACCGGGAGGGAATTCCTTGATGGGCACTGATTTGTTTCTTGTAATCCAGATCTGTCCCGTTTTCTTGTTCACCGATAGAGCGTTTTTCTCGGGAAACCGCCGTTCGTTTTTCTTGAACCAATCACGCAGACTTTCTGACATGCAGATGAAATAGCCGTCGACTAGGTTTGATTCCTGCTCGTTCTTCCAGACGTATATCACCAAGTCCGCCTTAGTCGTGTAAAACCAGCCGGGCCTTCCATTGGTTCGCGTCCGAGGATCAATACCAGTTTCAACTTCCAAAAGGATATCTTTGTATTTGTGGAACTGATAACTACGGATCTTCAGTTCCACATCAACAACTTCCTGCTTGAGCACGGCGTCGATGCCGCGCTTCTGAAGTTCTGGATGCTCGTCCCACCTTACGCTCTCGAGTCCTTTCACCAGTAGTATCTGCTTGAGTTTTGGTTGCAATCTTTCCTGCCACCATTCGCTGTTCGCTAGATTGTCCTGGAACACATTGTACTTAGTCAACTTCAACACCCCACGATTTCCAACCAGGCCTCGAGCGTCTTGCAAAGAGCTCCAGATACCGGGCGCCCGGGTACATCCGTTCGATAATCACGTAGATCTCCTCGGGCTTGCTGCTGTGTTCCTTTCTTGGGGCGGTTATCACAGAGTCGGGCCGGCGGTCCGGTTCCGGCGGGCCCATTTCTCCTTTCGTTCCGATGAGAACCAACTCGTGTCTGCTTCTGGCGTAGTAACCCATTCCGACCTTATCCTTCACCCAGACTATGCACGTCTTGTAACTGAATCCCCACTCTCTAAGCACCTGAAGCCCCTCAGGAAGTTTCGGGGCGGGCACCCAGAGGAAAAGGATCGAATTTTCTGCTGCAGGGATCTTCAAGGAGCATATGTTTTCCAGCTTCATTGTTGGGTACTTGTTTTCCACTCTCCGGCTGTCGGAAACGGCAAATTCGTACTCCCAAGGCGGGTCTGCTAGTATGACATCGTACTTACCTTCCGGGAGATCGGGGACTCTCTTCTCCGCGATTTTTCGTTCCACTTCGGTCTTCGCTTTCCGTATCGAGCGCTCGCCTGCGGCTATCTTTTCCGCGACGGCCGAAAGCACTTCCGGGTCTTTCGCCGCTTTTGGCAGAACGGTGATCGCGTCCTTGACTTCCCCCTTGAGTATTCTTTCGGCAGCTTTTGGTGAGATCTGCTTTACTGCATCGAGAGCTTTGGCAAACGCGGCGGCGCGGCGGACAGTCTTTTCTCCAATACCGGTAGATTTGGCAATAGCTTTAGCGGTGGCAGCGCTACCCGAACTTGTGGTCATTTTGACCACAAGTTGCAAGTCGTTCCTCGTTCCTTGCGCTTTTTGCCTTTCGTAAATCCTCCCAATCAAAACAGCCCTCTGCTCATCCGTCAGGTTTCGCCTTGACAGTTGGTTTTGGTCAACCCACGCCAGCGCCTCCTCCAGGCTTGCGAACTGCATTTCCACGATCTTAAACGGCAGGCCGTGCTTCTGCGCCAGCTGATACCGGTAGTGTCCATCTACAAGGACCAACTGCCCTTCCCTTGGCCAGACAACCAGCGGGTCCCTGATCCCCTCTGCCAGCACGCTTGACTCGAGCGCCGCGAACTCTTCGTCTCTGAGCGGGAAGAGCGCTTTTTTGATTTCATCGAGAATAACGAGGTTCTCATTTGTGGGGGGCAGCCCGGGAGGTATGGAGGTTGGGTCAACATGAGAAAAAGAACCTCTGCCCCGCCGGCTGCCCCTTTCCACATTTATCATTAATCGCCCTCCTTTCCGTGCGTCTTTAGCCACTCGCGGTAGGTCTCTGTGATTACCCGTTCGCTGATAAAGTGTCGCCACGCGTCGCGCTGTGCTTTCACGAGCGCGAGGGTCGCCGCGAACGGGTTGGGCTGTTTGCTCGGGAAGTAGAACTTGGGCTGGTAGAAAGCGCCTATCGCATCGAGATTGCGCTTCAGGTCCGTGGCCTTCACCACAGCAAGCCAACCGTAGTCTCTCTCCTCCAGTCGCAGGAGTTCCGTTTTGATGTGTCCCATACGCCTGACAATCGCTTTGACGCCCTCGTAGCTGAGCCCGATTACAGTTCGGCCCTGGTGCTCGAACTTGTAGAAGTACTTCTCCAAGATACGTTCCCTGATCTCGCCGCTGATCTCGGTGATGATCTGTTTCTCGTCCATTCTATCCATGATTTCCGCGCGCTCCTCTTCTGGGGTCTTCTGCAGAGCGATGAGGCCGGGCCCAGCCTCGATTTCTTTTCCCGCTTCCGGTCTTGGTGCCCCGGTTCCGTTCTGAGGCGCCTGCGCTTTTGCGGCAAACAGCTTGTCTCGGTATGATTTGTATTCCAGGAGCAACGGATGGTCGCGGAGGGAAGGCGCGTTTTCCCACTCCGGCGGCTCTTTGTCGAGGTTCAAGCGGTAGGCGTATCTGGTTCCCTTCTCGGACTTCTGGAAGTCCACGACGAGCTTGATCGGTCTTCCCTCCAGCTCCGCTGTCTTCGTATACTTGGTGCCGTTGGGACTGGCCCGAAAGCCGTGTAGCTCGAGCCAGTCCACAAGTTCCGGGAGCACCTGCAGAGTTGGCTTCTCTTCAGGCCCAGGAATTTCAATCATTTCAAAATCATCTTTGTTCATTGTCTCTACCTCGCCGGTGTTTTTGTCGAGGCCAGGATGTAGTACCTGTTTCCACCGCTGCTATGCCTTTCCTCGATCTTGCACTTCCTCGGCAGCGCGTTTAGTTCCACGAGTTGCTTCAGCTGCGCAATCATCGGCCCGGACCAGGTTAAAAACCAGCCCCTCGAGCCATCCTGACGTTTGATCTGCACTGTGGCGTTGTCCTTCCCTTCTAGCCTGCCGCTGCGCCCCCGACCGAAAACAACGTCCGTGATCACTATCGGGACACCAACAAGAGCATCTATGTCGAATTCTTCACCCTCACCACCAGCGCTGGACGACAATACTTCGCTGATGTCGCCCACGCTCTCGAATTCGCTGTTGATGGTTTCTTCTAAGACCTCCGCTTTTGGTGCCTCAACTATTTCTTCAGCAAGCTTTTGTGCGATCAAGCGTCGGCCGATTTCATCGTCGATCTCCACTTCGTTGGGCGGGTGGTATTCCTTACCCGCCATGCGGAAAGGCTTCAAAATTTTTACTTTCATTTTTTCACCTCCTCAATTTTTGAATAGCCTCGCTTATCGAGGAAGTTGGTTATGATTCCCCTGATCGCCACGGGCAAGGAAACGTAATCTATGTGCGTCTGCTCCTTGATCCAGGTAAACAGAATGTCTTCCGCGGCGGCCTTGAGGTCGGGCAGGTTGTGCCTTGCGCGATATTCTTCCAAACCCATGACGATGCTTTTGTCAATGAGTCGGTACTTTATCACAAGCTCAAGGTCGAGGTAATCGACGCCCTTTACCGCCGTCCGTTCGTGTTTCACGCGCGGCTTCCACTCCTTGGCAAGTCTGAGCACTTCGCCGATGCGTTTCTGTCCTTTTAGAGTTGCGATGGTCGCAAGTTCGTGCGCCTTGGCAGGGTCGTTTTTAATCAGTTTCTTGAAATGTTCATCTCGGATAAGTTTCACCATAACTTGTTCTGGTACCTTTGGCGGCTCGATGTGAGCCTTGATGGGTAATTCAAAAGGAGCCTTTTCCTCGGAGATCGGTACCGATCTCGCCGATAATGCCTCTTTTTCGAAATCAGAGCGTTCTTCTGGCTCCTTTAGCCTCACCTTGAAGTCGTCCGGAAGCTCGTAAATT
>JACIWF010000026.1:6863-12594 GCA_014361095.1 Hadesarchaea archaeon
TCAACTGAAGAATAACTCACCCCAGTCAGCTCGACTATTCGTTCTACCCGTTTTTTCTTCGGTCCCTCCAACCGTTTGTACAGATCGAAAAGTATCTCAGACCATCTCCACGGCGGTATATCCTTCCTGTGCTTGTTTTCAGCGATTGAAAGACACATAGCCTCCAGATCGCTCATCACACGAACAATACAAGGAATAGACTCCAGTCCTGCCTGAAGTGCCGCCTCGTACCTGCGGACCCCAGCAGACACAACATACTGCTTTCCATCAGAGATCAGCTTCTCGGCCTTTTTGTCCTCAACGCAGCTGACTGGTCTCACTACGATCGGCTGAATGACTCCTTTCGCGATCGAATCCCTAAATTCGTCGTCAATTTTTGGCGCATCCCGAATATTCATTGGGTCGGGCGCCAAAAGAGAAAGGGGCATTTCTCTAACTTCTTGGGGCTGGATCTTGGCCTGGCTCATCCGATCACCTCCTCCTGACGGCCGGATTTTCGGCCTCGATCTGCGCTTTAATTTTGAGGAGAACACGAGCCCACTTGGGGAGCTCTTTCTCCATCGCGGGTCTCTTTCCTTTCATATCGACCCGCAAAGTGTGGTTAAATGCCCTTTTTATGCGTAAACATCGACACGGACGGCTCGGGGAAGGAAATTCTTTTATGCCGACTGCGCCAAAATTAAAATGGGCACCTTGCTTCGGCAAACGAATCACTTCCGTCCCGGGTTGTGTTTTTGTTTTGCGCGAGCGAGGTGCCCGCTATGTCCGCCTTACTCCCGTCATTTTCTCAGCTCCTGTGCTCATTACTCTATTTAGCCGAAGTTTGCGCCGTCAGCCTCGCGATGATCTCGGAAGCCTGCGTTTTCGAAATATCCCTGGGAAAAACGACGCCCCTTCTCTCCAGAAACTTCCTCTGCCTCTCGGTCGCAGGCTCTTCGGTCCCCTTCAAGCGCCTTTCTTCTGCGGCTTCGATTGCTCTTCTGTCCTTCCCCAGCTCCTGGAGGATAACCCTCGCGGCTTCCGGGTCGCGTATACCTGCCCTTTGCAGGGTTTCTAAAATTTGCCGATAAACGGCTACGTACTCCTCGATGCGCAAGTCGCCCCCAAAAAAATTTACCCGCGCCTGTGTCTTTATCTTCTTGAGAAGAGGGGGGGCGCCGAAAGTAATCGGAGAGCAACACTTCAATCAAGGATTTTTCAGAACCATCAGAGCCTCAGCTGAATAAAATTCAGTTTAATGCGACCGCCTTTTGAGGGGAAGAGTAAAGAAGAAGGTGGATCCCTTTCCCAACCTGCTCTTCGCCCAGATTTTCCCACCATGGGCTTCCACGATCATTTTGCATATGTACAGGCCTAGGCCGCTTCCAGGACGGCTTTTCTCCGCCCGGAAGAATTTGGTAAACAGTTTGGGCATGTCTCCCGGGGCTATGCCCACGCCCGTGTCCGTCACTTTAACAATAACACGCCCCCCCTCCTTTTTTGATTCAATAGTTACCCTGCCGCCCGGTGCAGTGTATTTGATGGCGTTGTCGAGCAGGTTGGTCAAAACTTTGGCCAGCTCTTCTCGGTCGGCTTTGACCAGCGGCAATTCAGATAGGTTTTGAGAGATGGAGATCTTTTTCAAAGCGGCAAGTGGTTCCAGCTTCTTAACTACCTCAAGAATAAGATCCCTCAATTGCAATTTTCTCATCTTGAACTTAACCATCCCGGACTCTAACCTAGAGACGGCCAACAAGCTATCAACGAGATCCCTGAGTTGCTGGGAAGATTGGATGATGATTTTCAGGCTTTCTTTCTGCTTTTCGCTCAGCTTTCCAAGCTTTTCATCCGACAGCAGCTGGGCAAAGCTAATTATCGAGGTTAACGGGCCTTTCAGCTCGTGGGAAACCATAGTGAGGAACTCTTCCTTCATTTTCGCCGCCGCAGCTTCCGCGCGCGCCGTTTTAGCCTCTTCCATTGCCCGCCGGTACTCGGTTATGTCTTTTGAGACAACGGTGATTGCTTTGACCTTGCCGCTTGCGGGGCCCTTAACTGGACTTAGGGTTCTAAAAAATACCTGATGGGACTTGGGATGCCGGTGCTCGTGCCTTACTGCCCTGCCAGTTCTGAAGACCTCATCCACTTTCTTTCTCATTTCCCTAGTCTCCTGGGGCGAGTGGAAGTCGCCATATTTTTTTCCAATAACTTCATCCCTCGAAGCGCCGAGGCTTTTCAGAAGCGCATCGTTCACGGATAGATATCTGAGATCCTTATCCAGCATGTATATCATGTCTTCTGAGGATTCCACCAAAGAGCGGTACCGCTCCTCGCTTTCCCGCAATTCTTTCTCCATGCGCTGCCGCTCGGTGATGTCCTTGGCGAAAACGGAGACACCTTCCCTGGTGGGATAAACGTGGCTCTCCAAGACCACCTTTTCGCCATCCTTGGTCTGGTACTCGTTTTCAAAAGTCAGGGGGCGCCCCGTTTCTATGGCCTCTTGATAGAACTTCACTGCTCTTCTGGTCCTCTCTCTATCTGGAAAGACCTCAAGGAGGTGCTTTCCGAGGACATCTTTGGCCGAGATTCCAGTGAGCTGCTCGCAGGTCCTGTTCCAGTAAGTAAACCTCATTTCTTTGTCCAGGACATAGAAGACATCGGTGATGCTGTCCGCCAGCTCTCGGTATTTCCGCTCGCTCTCCCGCAGCACCTGCTCCGCCTTTTTGCGCTCGCTGATGTCCCTGAGTATTGCCAGGTCGGCGGGCCTGCCCTGGTATTCGATCACCGAGGCGCTGGCTTCGACGGGTATGGACCTCCCGTCCTTCGAAAGTATCTCGAACTCGTATCTCGACGGGACCTCAACGCCCGAGAGCCTCTTCTTGTACCGTTCAAAAACCAGCTTCCTGAAACCGGGCGAGACGAAATCGATGAACGGCTTCCCGACCATCTCCTCGGCGCTGAAGCCGTTGATCTCGCACAGCTTGCTGTTGACAAATTTTAACAATTCATCCTGAACAATCACGATTCCATCGTTGCCCTTCTCCACGATGGTTGAGTACTTTTCCTCACCCTCTCTCAGCAACTTCTCGATCCTTTTGAGTTCGGTGATGTCGGTGACCACGGCGAAGGACCCGCTGAAACGCCCGTCTGCGTCAAATATTGGCGCCCCTGCGGTAAGCGTGTGCACAAGCTGGCCATCCTTCCTGACCCGCACCAGTTCGTAAATTCTGCGCTCGCCCTTTTTTATCCGGGCAAAATTCTCGGCAAAAGTCCTTCTCGATTCGCTATCGACGAAATCCACGACACGCCGGCCGATCATTTCCTCCTTGGAATATCCCAACATCTCGCAGAGCCTGTTGTTGACATAAGTTATCACGCCGTTTTCATCCGTTACGCTCATTCCCTCATTCATCGTCTCCACCAGGATCCGGAAGCGCTCCTCGCTGGCCCTGAGCGCCTCCTCGGCCCGCTGGCGTTCGGTGACATCCTGAAACATGGAGAGGACGCCCACCACCTTTCCCTCGGCGTCCTTGAGAGGCGTGTTCGTCCATTCGCAGACAATGACCCGCCCGTCCTTGGTCAGGTTCTCGTTGACGCTGTACGCGGTCATGTCTCCCTTCAGCAGCCTGTTCCAGACCTCATCTATGCGGGGTCGGATCTCCTTCGGCACCATGAAATCGTAGGGGTGCTTTCCCAGCGCCTCCTCCTCGGTGAAGCCCAGGATTTTCGTCGCCGCAGGGTTCCAAGTCCTGACCTTAAATTCGCGATCCCAAACGATCATCCCTATGGGCATCCGGTCGAAGATCAACTGGAGATATTCTTGGTTTCGCTTTATCTGCTCCTGAGCCAGCCGGCGCTCTTTCTCCAGCCTCACCCGATCGATGATGCTCTCCCTGACCTTCTCATAGACAGCCTGAGTCACCTCCCCTCTCATCCTAGCCAGATAATCGCCGGGCCTGATGTAATTTGGATTGTCGCAAAGTTGACCGCGGAGGATGACCTTCGGGTGCATGTAAATGACATCGAGCAGGGTCTTTGGCGGGAACTTTCTCTCGCTGTAAAGGCACATCGCGGAAATCCGGCTCTGCGGCAAGAGCTCGTTCAGCCTTGCCTCATACTCCAGCTGCTTTTCGGAGCCGGGCAGCTTCCTCAGCGACCAGCTCGCCTCGGCAATACCCCTCAGCCCCCTATAGCCTGCGGCAAGTGCAGCCGCCTCAGCCTGCTTGACCAGCGCCACCGTCCTCTCGGGATCGAAGTAGCCGTCTCTGAGGTAGGCTTCCTCAACCCTCAAAAACTCCAGCTGCTTTGACCCGAGATGCTCATCAACGTTGACGCCCGCCCTCTGCAAGGCGCGAAGGATTTCGGCCTCGGTGCTCTCATCCATGACGTAAAGGCACTTCTCGTTGTTTTTGAGCCCGGCGAGCAAGAACGATACTACCGCGGCGTTACGCTCTTTTTTGTTTCTGTAGATGCAGCAAATGTGTTCTCCTGCACTCGTCTTCTCCAGTTCCTTGGACAACTCAGTCGAACTTCCTTCGCTCGAACCGTTTCTAATTTTGCCCCCCCCCCCAAACGTTGGAGTTTGCGGTGGCCAGTGCTCCTTTTTCCTTAATATCCTCATCTCCAGGCTTCTGTTTTCGGACACCTTCATGCACGCATCACGACACCTTTAGTTGGTTGATATATTTATCTTAACTTTTCAGCTTTCGAAAGATTCCCTTTATATTTGTCGTTGCCGCTTGGCCCAATCGTCTCTCGTCACCATCCCCGCCGAAAACCGAAAGACGGCGATTCATTCGTCTCGTCATCACGATCAGCTCCCACTCGTCCTCATCGAAAAGGGATCTGGCGGCTTGCCTCCACTCCTGGATAGTTCCGGAGTGCGGGTGGCGGAAAAGCTGGCGGAACGTTGCCAGACCTGCTTTTTGAACACCGATGGCGCTGGCGCAAGCGTAGGTGGCGGCAGGGACGCCGAGACCCGCGAACATGAGCAGCTCCGGCAGAGCCTCTCCTAAGGCGTTGACGTTGAAAGCTACCTTGCCCAACGGACATAATACGGCGAGCAAGTAGGCCCCGAGGAGAACGACGGGGGAGGTAAGGATGCAACCGGCACCAAACGCAATGGTTATTCTTCGGACGCGCCATGAGGTGCCGAGGAAATGGTGGCGGCAGTAGTGGCGCGCCAGTGAGATGTCCATTGCCCTCCAGAGGTCCGGAAAAAGGGTCAACGAGACGATGGATGCCGCGATCACGCCCGCCACTTCAGCGGTGTTGCTCAGCGGCACCTCAACGACGCCGGCAGGCGATAGCGCTGCTGCCGCAATAAGTGCCGTCATAAAAACTAGGACGCTCAAGTTCAAGAAGCCGCTAACCGTTACTAGGTGTCTCTGTAGTTCGCGAGCAGTGATACCAATGTCAAGAACCGCCGTTTTTAGTCCTTTCACGGTTCAATCTTCAAAAAAGAGGTAAAAAAAGTCTATTTGAAAAAAATATTGACATAAATATCCAAATTTATTTCAAAAAACTGTTTTCTTTTTCTTCGACGAAAAATTATAAACAAATTGAACAAACTGTACCAAAGGTTTTTAACAGCACCGGAAGAGTTACAGATGGAGGTAAAAGGTGGAGGAAAAGAGCGCGGGCGGGTCAGCATCCGATGCTGAAGGATGGAGAACGCTTTCTGAGTCTGAATCGCTGGATGTGATACGGGCGTGTGGTCACCCGGTTCGTCGCATTATTCAGGCGTTGCTGGAGA
>JACIWF010000027.1 GCA_014361095.1 Hadesarchaea archaeon
ACTGTATCCGGTTGAGCTGCTTCTTTGTTTGGTGGCAGGCGTGGCGAGCGTAGCCTGGTTCGAGATCTTGAAGGCAGTGAAGCCGGCGGCCATTAAAAAGGATATTTAACAAAGTCGTCCATTTAATTGTGGAACCCTTGCAACCATTTCTGAATTGGTGAGCCCGATGAAAAAATTTGACTGGATAGAGCACCCCAGCGATATAGGCTTCAGAGCCTACGGTCGTGATCTGGCCGAGGCCTTTGAGAATGCGGCGCTGGCGTTGTTTGAGGTTATGGTTGACACCAGCAAGGTTGACCCCAAGGAGAAGCAGGATATTGAGCTGACGGCGGAGGATGAGCTGGCGCTTCTTTATGACTGGTTGGACAGGTTAATTTATTTTCATGACTCCAGAAATCTGCTCTTTTCAAAGTTCGCGGTGCGGATAGAAAAAACGCGGGAAGGGCTCAGGCTTTCGGCCCGGGCCTGGGGGGAGAAGTTCGATCCGGCCAAGCACCCGGAACGGACGGCGGTGAAAGCAGTCACCTATCACCTGATGGAGGTCGGAGAGGGAAAAGACGGCAGCTACGTCCAAGCTGTGGTCGACATCTAATCGATTTTAAAGCAAAAGTTAATTTAGCGGTTTCAGCTATGTCTACTGGGTGTAACTATGGAAGGAGGCGCTGTTTCAGCAGTGGGTTCGTGGAGGGGAAAGATAAGGAAAATAGATGAGCTGAGATGGGAGATACCTCAGGATTACAAGAGCTGGATGCGCGTCCCCGCCAGGATTTACGCGGATGCAGAGATGCTCGATGAGATGAGTCGGGACCTGACGCTGGAACAGGCCGCCAACGTTTCCTCACTTCAGGGGATCTGTCGCTACTCGATAACGCTCCCCGACGGTCACCAGGGCTACGGGTTCCCCATCGGAGGGGTGGCCGCCACAGAAGTTGACACCGGCGTCATCAGCCCCGGAGGGGTGGGCTATGATATCAACTGTGGTGTTCGTCTTTTGCGCACAGGACTCGACAAGGCAGAGGTAATTCCAAAACTTCGTGAGCTCGTAGATTCAATATTCAGAAACGTACCTTCCGGGCTGGGCAGTGAGGGCAAGGTCAAGGTGACTCAGTCCCAGCTCGACCAGGTTCTGGAACTGGGAGCGAGATGGGCGGTGGAGAATGGATACGGTTGGGATGAGGATTTGGAACACCTTGAGGAAAGAGGCGGGATGTCTGGGGCTTCCGCCAAGGATGTTAGCGTCGAGGCCAAGAGGCGGGGTTATCCTCAGCTTGGAAGCCTGGGCAGTGGAAATCACTTTCTCGAAATTCAGACCGTTGACAAGATATTTGATCCTGAAATTGCCCGGAGGTTCGGCATAGATCACGAGGGCCAGGTAACCGTGATGATTCATACCGGTTCCAGAGGGCTCGGACACCAGGTTTGCTCCGATTACCTTCGCACCATGGAGCGGGCCGTGAAAAAGTACAACATTTTCCTACCAGATCGTGAGCTGGTGAATGTTCCGGTGAACTCTCCCGAGGGTCAGGCTTATCTTTCGGCAATGAGATGCGCCGCCAATTTCGCTTGGGCCAACCGGCAGATGATAGTCCACTGGGTGAGACAGTCATTTGAGGAGGTCATGAAGAAGGACGCCGAATCCTTGGGCTTGCACATCGTCTACGATGTTGCCCACAACATCGCCAAGATTGAGGAGCATGAGGTGGATGGGAAAAAGAAAAAGCTCTGCGTCCACAGGAAGGGAGCCACTAGAGCCTTCCCTGCCGGACACCCGGAGGTGCCCTCAATATATCGCGATGTCGGTCAACCCGTTCTGATTCCAGGTGATATGGGGACGGCCTCCTATGTGATGGTCGGTACGGAACAGGGCTTCAGGGAGACCTTTGGTTCCACCGCCCACGGCGCCGGAAGACACATGAGCCGAACTGCAGCGCTGAAGCACTTCAGAGGCGAGGAAATCAAGCGCAAGCTGGAGTCCGAGGGGAAGGTGGTCAGGGCCGCCAAGATCTCGGTGATCGCGGAAGAGGCGCCGGAGGCCTACAAGGACATTGATCGGGTGGTTGAGATAACCCACCGGGCCGGGATAGCTAAGAAAGTGGCAAGGCTGGTGCCCATCGGTGTCGCCAAAGGCTGATCGGTGATGATTTCTAATCCAGAAATTTCAGTGCTGCTACCGACTTCCCTGACGGCAGATTCATCAGACCTTCGTCAAATTACTTTTAAAGTTGGTTTGGTGGGCCGGGCGCTGGCGATTTTTCGCGTTAGCAGGGTTTGCATCTACAATGACGACGACCCTAATGTTGAAGATCAAGAAAAACAAGCCAAGATCATTGGGCTGCTTTTGAGCTATCTCGAGACCCCACAGTACTTGCGCAAGATTCTCTTTCCTCGCTCAGAAGAACTTAGATATGTGGGATTGCTCTCCCCACTGCGCACGCCAAGTCATCCGCTTCAGGAGGAGAGAAATCAGAAGGGAGACTATCGTGAGGGAGTTGTCATCGAGTCTGGTAAAAGGAGCATTGTGGAAATAGGTTTGCCGATGAAGGGGATCTATCCCGGGAAGCTGCCGCTCAAACAGCGATTGACGGTGAGGCTTGGCAGCCGGGAGGGAGATTTCATCCGGGTTACACCAGTGGCTCGTGAGGAAATTACGGAGTACTGGGGCTACCAAATTTCCCGTGCCAAAAGCCTCGCGGAGGGCTTAAAAGCAGTTAAATCCGATTACTACATTGGTACGTCAAGGCGAGGGCAAAATTTATATGAAGCCGTGCAGGCGATAAAGAGTAGCAAGCCTCGCAGCGTGGCGGTGGCTTTCGGGGGCCCCTATGCCGGGCTCTTCGAGATATGCCGGCGACAGGGCGTCGAAGCATCGGAGCTGTTCGACGTCATTATAAATTCAGTACCGAACCAAGGCACGGCCACAGTTCGGACTGAGGAGGCACTAATGGCCACGCTCTCGCTGCTGAATGCGCTCATAGAGGGATAGAAGATGGGAAGACGGGAACATCACCCAAGACGGGGATCTTTGGCCTACATGCCAAGGGCAAGGGCCAAGAGGCCTGTGGCTCGCGTGAGGGCATGGCCAGCGGGAGCTAGGTTGGGCCTGGAGGGTTTCGCGGGTTATAAAGCGGGGATGATAACCCTCTTCATGATCGATGACCGTAAGGGGTCCATGACCAAGGGCCAGGAGCTATGTGTCCCGGCCACGGTGATTGAGGCACCACCGATGGTGATCTGTGCAGTCAGACTTTACCAAGAGACTACCCGAGGCCTTAAGTGTTTGGATGAAGTTTGGGCGGGTGAGATTCCTAAGGACCTCTATCGCCTGATTAGAAAGCGCAGAAAGTATGACGCACAAAAAGCCGTTGAAGAGGCAGAGGCATTGGTTAAAGCAGGTAAAGTTAATGAGATTCGGGTTTTGGCGTGTACTCAGCCCCGAGCTGCCGGAGTGTCGAAGAAAAAGCCGGATCTGCTGGAGATTCGGATCGGTGGCAGCTCTGTTGAAGAACGCTGGAATTATTCCAAAGAGCTCCTCGGCAAACAGGTTCGCCCGGCAGATGTTTTTAAGGAGGGCGAGTTCGTCGATGTGCTTGCGATCACAAAGGGCAAAGGATTTCAGGGTCCGGTCAAGCGCTGGGGGATCAAAATCTTACCCCGAAAAAGTGAGGGGGGACGAAGGCAGGTGGGTACACTCGGCCCGTGGTCTCCTGCCCGAATTATGTGGACGGTCCCTGCAGCGGGCCAGATGGGATATCACCAACGCACGGAGTTTAACAAAAGGATTTTGAAGATAGGTAATGACGGTAAGGAGGTTACTCCGAGCGGAGGCTTCCTGCGCTATGGTCTGGTGAGAGGAGATTTTATCGTTCTCGCCGGATCTGTCCCCGGCCCGACCAAGAGGTTAATTCAGCTGAGATACCCGGTGAGGCTTCACAAGGGGGCGGCGACTTCAGTGCCCTCCATCACCTATATAAGTACAGCTTCTCAGCAGGGGGCCTGATTATGAAGGTTCCAGTTTTTTCCCTTGATGCCAAGCCGGTAGGGGAGATAGAGCTTCCGGAGATCTTCAACTCCGAGATTAGACCCGACGTGATAAGGAGAGCGGTGCTAGCGGCACAGTCGGCTAGAATTCAGCCATGGGGAGCTGACCCGATGGCGGGCAAGAGAACATCTGCCGAGACTTGGGGAAAGGGTTTTGGCGTTTCTAGGATTAGAAGGGTTAAAGGTACCAAGTACCCGGCATCCGGAATGGGGGCATTTGCGCCTCACGCGGTTGGAGGCAGGCGGGCACATCCGCCGCGCGTGGAGAAGGTGATCGTAGAGAGAATAAACAAAAAGGAAAGGCGCTTGGCGATAAGGTCAGCAATTGCGGCAGCAAAGGATAAAAAGCTGGTTGCTTCCAGGGGCCATCTCATTGAAAACATTGCGTCTTTGCCCTTAGTTGTCACCGATGAACTAGAAGGTCTGAAGAAAACCGTCGATATAAAGGCGGTCTTGGCGAAACTGGGCTTGAGCAAGGAACTGGAGAGGACCTCCGAAGGCATCCGCATCAGGGCAGGCATAGGTAAGATGAGGGGCCGAAAATATAAGAGAGCGGTGGGCCCACTGATAGTTGTAGCTCAGGATAGAGGGATAAAGTTAGGAGCGAGAAATTTACCTGGTGTCAGCGTGGCCAAGGTGAATGAGCTGAACGCGGAGATCTTAGCACCTGGCGGATTTCCAGGTCGATTGACCATCTGGACGAATTCCGCGATACAAAAACTTGCGGAGGGACTGTACTCATGAAGGACCCTCACTCAATAATACTCTATCCACTGGCCACGGAGAAGGCGGTAAAGATGATAGAATCTGAGAATAAGTTGATTTTCGTGGTAGATAGTGCTGCCACCAAACCTGAGATAAAGAAGGCGGTAGAGACGCTTTTCGAGGTCAAGGTGAAGAAGGTTTCAGTTGAGACAACTCCGGAGGGAAAAAAGCGCGCCTATGTAAAGCTCGCGCCTGAGTTCATGGCCGATGAAATAGCGGCCAAACTGGGGATGATCTGATGGGTAAGCATTTGAGGGCACAGAGGATTGGAGACGGGTCACCAACTTATCGGGCGAAAAGCTGGAGGAGACTGGGAGAGATTAGTTTACCTCCAGCAGAGAGCGCGGGCGAGGCTGTGGTGACAGACATAGTGCATGATCCTGGCAGAAATGCACCTGTAGCAAGGATTAGGTTCGCTGATGGACGAGAACATTTAATCTTGGCTCCCGAGGGCATCAAGGTCGGAGATAAAGTGAGAGTAGGTGCTTCTAACGAGATAAAACCTGGCAACGTTCTGCCGCTGGCTGAGATACCCGAGGGCACCCCCATCTACAATATAGAATCGAAACCTGGAGACGGTGGGAAATTCGTGAGGACCGCAGGTTCACATGCGATCCTGATCGGTCATGATGTGGGCCGGGCCATTGTCCAGCTTCCTTCTGGTGAGATAAAGGAGATAGACCCGCGGTGCCGGGCCACGGTGGGAGTGGTTGCTGGTGGTGGACGATTGGAGAAGCCTTTGGTGAAAGCAGGTAAACGCCACCACATCATGCTCGCCAAGGGCAAGCATTATCCACGGACGAGGGCAGTGGCGATGAACATTGTAGACCATCCATTCGGTGGTGGCAGGGGGAAGAGTGCAGGCAGGCCTAAGACAGTGGCGCGAGGAGCTCCACCTGGCCAGAAGATAGGATTAATAGCGGCCAGAAGGACAGGGAAGAGGTGAAGTCATGCCGAAGAAGTTCACCTATCGCGGTTATGCTCTTGAGGACTTGCAAAAGCTGCCTTTGGATGAATTTGCCAGGCTGTTACCATCCCGCCAGCGCCGATCCTTGTTGAGAGGATTCACCACAAAACAGAAAAAATTAATAGAAAAGATCAGGAAAGCAAGGGCCTCAGGCAACGATGTACCGATACGAACACACTGTCGAGAAATGATTATCATTCCGGAGATGGTGGGCCTGAAGTTTGCGGTTCACAATGGCAAGGAGTTTTTGGTTGTGGAAGTCAAGCCGGAGATGATCGGCCATCGACTTGGGGAGTTTGCCCAGACGAGGAAGAGGGTGCTGCACGGAACCCCGGGAATCGGTGCTACTAGGAGTTCAATGTATGTTCCGTTGAAGTGATGAGTATGCCTAAATTCGGATATTCCGCTGAGATTGAGGGACCAGTGGCTAGAGCGCTGGGCAAGGAGAGAAGAATTTCACCTAAGCAGGCCATGGAAGTCTGTAGGGCCATAAGAGGGATGAGCTTGGATGAGGCCAAGGAATATCTTGAAGCGGTGCAACAGAAGAAAAGAGCGGTGCCTATTTTGCGTCACAGAAAAAAGGTCGCCCACCGTGGTCCCAAAGGCAGCGGGCAGTATCCGGTGAAGGCAGCTCGGGAGATCCTAAAGGTTTTGAAGAACGCTGAAGCTAACGCGATTTACAAGGGCTTGGATGTGGAAAAGCTCAAGGTGGTTCATGCCAGCGCCTACAAGGGAACTTCTATTCCCGGCTTTATTCCGCGTGCCTTTGGCCGTTCGTCACCAGCGATATCACCACTGACAAATATCGAGATAATTCTGAAGGGGTGAGGAGATGCCGGTGGAGAAAAGCTTCATCAAGCAGGGGATCAAACGCGTTCAGCTGGAGACTTATCTTGAGAATGAACTTTCCAAGGCCGGATACGGCGGCGTCGATATAAAGAGAGTTCTCACTGGCACGAGGGTAACTGTTTACGTGGAGAGACCAGGGATGGTGATCGGTAAGAAGGGCAAGAGCATCAAGCAGCTGACCGATGATTTGGAGCAAAAGTTCGGTTTGGAAAATCCCCAGGTTGAGGTCGTGGAAATACCCAAACCGGAGCTGTCGGGGCCGATCATGGCCAAGCACATCGCCTTTGCGCTGGAGCGAGGTTTGAGCGTTCGCAGGGTTGGACAGAGTATGGTCAGAACGATAATGGGTGCTGGTGCCAGAGGAGTGGAGATAGTGATCTCGGGAAGAATTGCCGGGGAGCGATCAAGACGAATGAGATTTTATAAGGGATATTTGAGCAAGGCAGGAGAGCCGGCACACAAGCTGGTTAGCCGTGGTCAAGCGGTGGCGAAGTTAAAACCTGGAATCGTGGGAATCAAGGTGAGCATAATGCCTCCGGATGTCCCACTGCCAGGAGAAATAAGGATCACCGAGACAGCAGCCGAGACCAAGGAAGCGCAGTCGGTTGAAAAAACTGAGGAAAAGGTTGAGACCGAGACAGCAGCCGAGACCAAGGAAGCGCAGTCGGTTGAAAAAACTGAGGAAAAGGTTGAGAATACTCCAGAGGAGGGTGCTGAAGATGGCGACGCTCAGGCCTGAGGAAATAAGGTCGATGAGTTTCGATGAAATGCTGCAGAAGTTGAGGGAACTGAGATCGGAGCTGGCTAGAGCTAGAGCCACGGCGGCCGCGGGAGGATCGCTGGAAAATCCGGCAAGAATCAGGGAGCTCAAGCGTGCGATCGCCAGAATACTTACCATTATAAGAGAAAAACAGAAAGGAGGTGGATGAGCACTGCAAGAGATATGTAAGGTTTGTGGTCTGCCCAAAGAACTCTGCGTCTGCGAGGAAATAGCTCGAGAACAGCAACGTATAAACATATATGTCATCAAAAGAAAGTTTGGCAAGTTCGTCACGGTTATAGAGGGACTCGACGACAAGCAGGTCAGCATCAAGGATTTGACCAAGAGATTGAAATCTGAGCTTGCCTGCGGTGGAACTTGGAAAGATGGACGCATAGAGCTGCAGGGGCACCACGAACAACGTGTGAAAGAAGTGCTCGTGAGTCTTGGGTTTACTCCTGAGATGATAAACATGAGGTAGGTGGCGTTATGCCGGTAACTAAGAAGAATATATTGCGGCACGAGCTTATTGGGCTCGAGGCACAAGTCGTGAGTAGTTCGGATCCTAATCTTTTGGGAACCTACGGTAAGATTTTGGATGAAACAAAAGATATGCTGGTGATTGAACACATGACAGCCGCAAAGATAGTTCCGAAATCAGGTTCAACTTTTGAGATAAAACTACCGGATGGTCAGACCGTGGTTGTGGAAGGCAATAAATTGGTCGGTCGCCCAGAGGAAAGGGTTAGGCGGAAGAGGTGAAAATGATGGTCGGGATGGAAATTGAGCCACCAAAGGAGAAATGTTCTGATCCTAAATGTCCTTTTCACGGCAATTTATCGGTTAGAGGTAAGGCGCTGGAGGGGGTCGTTGTCAGCGATAAAATGGCCCGCACGGTCACGGTCGAGTTAGAGCGAATGCGCTGGGTGGCCAAGTATGAAAGATATGAGCGGAGGACCTCGAAATATCATGCTCACAACCCTCCTTGTATCTCGGCAAAGGCGGGTGATCGGGTAAAGATAATGGAATGTAGGAGACTGAGCAAGACGAAGTCGTTTGTGGTCGTTCAGAAACTGGGGTGATGGAATGGGAAAGAAGGGTGCAGGAACAGCCATAGGTGTGACTGCGGTTACTCCGGTACGTGTGCTTCCAGTTGGAGCAAGGCTGGTAGTTACTGACAATACTGGGGCCAGAGAGATTCAAATCGTAACCGTCATGGGATACAAGGGAAGACGCAGGGCGATGGCCAAGGCCGGCGTTGGTGACAGGATAGTGGCTTCGGTGAAAAGGGGAACGCCCGAACTCAGAAAGCAGCTGGTTCAGGCTGTTGTGGTGCGGCAGAGAAAGGAGTACCGCCGTCTCGATGGCATGCGCGTGATGTTCGAGGACAATGCTGCGGTCCTGATTACCCCGGAAGCAGCACCGAGGGGATCGGAGATAAAGGGACCAATCGCGAGAGAGGCAGCGGAGAGATGGCCTAAGGTGGCCGGGATAGCCTCTATAGTGGTGTGAGCTATGGTGTCCAGTCAACCGAGAAAACAGCGGGCGAGGCTTTACTCATTACCCATCCACAAGAGGAACAAGTTGATGTCTGCCAGATTGAGCAAGGAGTTGCGCGAAAAATATAAAATCAAATCACTTCCGGTGAGAAAAGGCGATCGTGTGAAAATTTTGCGGGGAGACTTCAAGAAACTGGAAGGTGAGGTCTTAGAGGTAAACCCCAAAGAGCAGACAATCACGGTTCAGGGGGCTAACATAACCAAAAGCGATGGTTCCCAAGTCAACCGACCAATACATCCCTCCAACGTTATGCTGATAAAGCTAGTTGAGGACAAGGAGCGTATAGGAAGTTTGGTGAGGAGGTCAGAGAGTGGCTAAAAAGGGAACCAGCAGGCACTTGAAGCGTTATGCGGCACCTAGGTCGCTGAAGTTGCCCCGCAAGGCGCGAGTCTGGGTGGTTAAACCAGCCCCCGGACCTCACCCCGCAGAGAGAGCCATCCCCCTGCGAGTTTTGTTGCGTGATTATCTCTCGATAGCAAGAACTGCGCGAGAAGCTGATAGGGTGATAAGTAAGGGAGAGGTCCTCGTTGACGGAAAGATTAGGAGAGCTCCAGATTTCCCCGTCGGTTTCATGGATGTGGTCAAATTGCCGACGCTCGACACCAATTACAGAATCTGGCTCGATCACCTTGGCAGGTTAGTTCCTGTGAAAATTCTTTCGTCTGAAGCCTCAATTAAACTTTGTAAAGTTGTCAGAAAGCAATGTGTTAAAGGCAAAAGGATTCAGCTTACCCTCCACGACGGTAGAAATATAGTCGGAGATCTCTTGGAGTATAAGCCAGGCGATGTGGTGAAGATTTCACTACCGGAACAGGCCATTATGGAAAGACTGCCCCTTGAGGTTGGCAATATCGCAATGGTTACAGACGGTAACAACGTGAGCAGGGTAGGCAAGATTACTGAGATAAAGAAAATGGTTGGTCCCCAGCCGAATGTAGTTGTTCTGGAGGACGGAGGTTTAACCTTCCAGGCTCCGGAGAACTATATTTTTGTCATAGGTAAGGAAAAGCCAGCCATAAGTTTGCCGGTGAGTGAATGAATCCAATGCGACAAATCCGGGTGGAAAAAGTGGTGCTGAACATAGGGGTCGGCGAGGGCGGTGATAAGCTGGCTAAGGCAGAGAAGGTCATGGAGATGGTGGCGGACCAGAAGCCGACCAGAACTTATGCCAGAAAATCTATCCGGGACTGGAGGGTGAAGAAGGGTGAGCCCATCGGTTGTAAGGTCACCCTACGTGGGGAAAAAGCCATTAAAGTGTTGAAAAAGCTGCTGGATGCGGTTGACAAAAAAATTAAGGAAACTTCTTTTGACGAAAGCGGTAATGTTTCCTTCGGCATTAAAGAGCACATTGATATCCCAGGGATTTCATATGATCCTGAGATCGGCATATTCGGCATGGATGTTTCTGTGGCGCTGGAAAGGCCGGGATATCGGATAAAAAGGAGAAGCCTACTGCGCAGGCCAATCTCAAAGAAACACCAGGTCACCAAGGAGGAAGCGATAAATTTCATGATTAACAATTTTGGAGTTGAGGTGGTACGGTGACAAAGAGAAAGTTTGGAAAGGGAGCGCATAGATGCATACACTGCGGTAGCTATGGTCACGTTTACCAGCAGCACGGGCTAAGGCTTTGCCGCCGCTGCTTCAGAGAGCTGGCCCCTAAGATCGGCTTTAGTAAATACAGCTGAGGCATGGCTATGTTGTTAGATCCATTGGCTAATGCTCTTTCGAAGATCGACAACTATGAACGGGCTAGAAAGAAGGAGGTCATCATCGACCCGGCATCTAAGCTGATCAGGGAGGTATTCCAGATAATGCAGGAGGAGGGATACATTGGTGCCTTTGAGTTCATTGATGATGGAAAGTCGGGTAAGTTCAGGGTGGAGCTGAAAGGGAAGATTAACAGATGCGGGGCGATAAAACCCAGGCATGCAACTAAGGTCAGCGAATATGAAAAATGGGAAAAGCGCTATCTGTTGGCTTCTGGCTTTGGTCTGCTCATCGTTTCGACGCCCAAGGGAGTAATGACCCATACAAAGGCGAAGGAGCTTGGCCTGGGCGGAAGGTTAATTGCGTACGTTTATTGATCTTGATGTTTAACCTCACGTTTTTTATGGAGAAAAACGGAGAATAGACGGGACTAATAATAAAGGTTGTATCATGTCGCGAATAGTTCAGGAGAAAATCGAAGTGCCTGATGGCGTTGAGGTCAGGGTCGAAGGCAAGCGGGTCGAGGTTAGTGGTAAAAAGGGAAAACTCACACGGGAATTTGATTTACCAGGACTGAAGATAAAAGCAGATGGGCGCACCATCATTGGAGAGATTTCTTCCCTGCGCCGCAAGGACAAGGCCGCACTGGGCACCTTCAAAGCCCACATAATGAACATGGTAAAAGGAGTCACCGAAGGTTTTGTCTACAAACTTCGCGTTGTTTATTCTCATTTTCCGATCACGGTGAAAGTTGAGGGAAAGCACGTAACCATTCACAATTTTCTGGGTGAGAGATCTCCACGGGTTGCGGAGATAGTGGGCGATGTTGCCGTGGAGGTCAATGGCGATGAAATTATTGTTAGGGGAATAAATAAGGAGGATGTGGGACAAACGGCATTCAACATCGAGCAGGCGACCTATGTGAGGCACCGGGACCGCAGAATTTTCCAAGACGGATGTTATATAGTTGAAAGGTCGTGATCTTATGGAGAAAAAGCGATTGCCAAAGTTTAGACGCCAGGAATGGTTCAGGTTCAAGAGACTGGGTGAAAAGTGGCGTAGGCCTAGGGGACGGGACAGCAAATTGCGCCTTAGGATCAGGGGCAAGGGCAGCCTAGTTTCCATTGGTTATCGGGTTCCTAAGGCCATCAGGGGCCTCCATCCGTCTGGCCTTGCCGAGGTGCTGGTGAAGAACATATCCGATCTTGAGAAAATTGACGCAACCAAGCAGGCAATTCGAATTGCCTCAAGCGTGGGAAGAAAAAAGAGAGAACAGATCTTGAAAAGAGCGGAAGAGCTGAAGATAAAGGTGCTGAATCCGGGGGTAAAGAAGGATGAAGCTGGACACGAAGAAAAGGCTAGCGGCTAAGATCCTCAAAGTTGGGGTGAATAGGGTCTGGATAGATCCCAGTCGTCTAGGTGATGTTTCCGCAGCCATTACTCGCGAAGATATAAAACGTCTTATCAAGCAGG
>JACIWF010000028.1 GCA_014361095.1 Hadesarchaea archaeon
CAGAAGGGCGAACTCCAGCAGCTCGTGAAACCTTTCTGGAAGCGGGCTACTTTCATCGACATTGTAGAACTCGTCGTCGACAAACATCCTCCTAAGCGTCATCCGGTTCTGCGTTAAAGTTCCGGTCTTGTCCACACAGAGCACCGTTGCTGCGCCCAGCGTTTCCAAGGTTGCGACCCTTCGTGTGAGCACCCTGTTCTTCGATATCCGCCAGGCACCGAGGGCAAGGAAAACAGTCAGGACGACCGGGAACTCCTCCGGAATTATCGCCATGGCGAGGGTCAGGCCGGCCAGAACCCCATGGAACCAGTCAGCCCTGGTGATGCCGTAAGCCAGGATGACAACAGCGCTGAGCACAAGTCCGAGCAGGGCGATGTTCCTGACGATCCGTCTGGTTTCCCTCTGCAGTGAAGTGTCCTCGGGTTTGAGGCTCTCCAGCGACTTACCTATCTTCCCCATCTCGGTGTTTAAGCCCGTGGCAACGACCCGAGCATATCCGTATCCCTGGACCACAAGTGTGCCTGAGTAAACGAACGGCTGATCATCTCCACCCGGTCTTCCGGTTTTGGTGACTCCATCCCAGGGGACCTTTCTCACCGGCACCGATTCTCCCGTCAGCAGAGACTCATCGACGAGAAGATGCATTGAGTCCAGGACAACGGCGTCGGCGGGCACCCGGTCGCCCTCCCTGAGCAGGAGCAGATCATCTCGGACTACCTCCCGTCCCGGAATCCTGATCAGATTACCATCTCTGACGACCAGAGCGCGCGGGCTGGACAGGCTCCTCAGGGTCTCGAGCGCACTTTCCGTCTTTCTCTCCTGATAGATGGTTATTCCAATGATCACGAAGACGAAGCTCATCAAGACCGCTGCTTCCTCAAGGTCCCCGAGCAGCGTGTACAGCGATCCAATTGCGATCAGGAGGAGAAACATCGGTTCCTTGAGAACTCCGAGGACGATCCTCAGCACCCCTCTCTTCTCACCGCGCGGCAGCTCGTTATATCCCTCTTCCCTCAGCCTTCGCCGGGCCTCCTCTTCGGATAGACCACGGATGCCGGCCAGATTATTAAAACCCTTTTCCATTTGTTGATAGTAGCGCCCAATTTGCTTTTAAGGATATTGAAAAGTCTTCGCCGGGCTTTCGATGAAAAACTGCCGAATAACGAGGGCGCAGGCTTCTTGGTTCGATTACCTTTGCAATTAACTCAAAAAGGCGCCGGGGAGGGGATTTGAACCCCTGCGGCCCGAAGGGCCACACGCTCTCAAGGCGTGCGCATTACCTGGCTTTGCTACCCCGGCCCACTAACTACTGAAAAGCCGACGAATAAATTCTTACCTAAGCGCCGGGGCGCATTACTTCACCTTGATCGAGAAAAAGGCGATGGTGAGAAGGATAAAGGAGACCCAGACCAGCAAAAGACCGATGCCGACTATGGTCAAAATGGCGCCGATCAACAGCACCGTCCCGGCGGTTTCGAACGTGTTTACCTTAGTTTTGGCAGCCAGGATCTTCAGGGTCCTTCTGAAATAAATCGCGGCAAGAAGGAGGCACACAAAGAGCACGATGAGCACAGCTGCGATTCCGCCCAGAAAAGGTAAAATCCCTTGAGTTAACGTGCCCGAAAACATCTGGCCCATTCTGCCCCAGTCCGGAGAAAGAACATTGAACCCTGACAGGGCCATCGTCTGCCACACGGTCAGCGCCAATACCACCACTGCAATCACCACACCCACGATGGCTATGATAACTCCATAAAGGGCATTATCAAATATTTTCTTCTCCCTGAAGTCGCTCGCCATACCGTTCAATCCAACCAGCAGCAGTATCAGGCCCACCAAACCAAGCAATCCCAAACCAGGCCCCATCGCTATCGGTGACAACACCATCAGCAGCGCCCCGACAGCGCACAGGTTCCTATGGGATTCGAGCGACATCGGTTGTAACTGGCTTTTCCTCGCAAATAAAGGTTCCCAGGACCAAAAGATTTTTGACTTGAATGAAGAAAAATACTCATGAAGAAAAGCGCTGAGGTTAATGCCGGTGGATAAAGATTGCATCGCTTGTTGTTCGATTAGCTGGTGTGAAAAATGTACGTTAGAATACCGATGGACAGAATCGGGGCAGTCATAGGGCCAAATGGTGAGATAAAGAGGGAAATCGAGCGCCTCACCTCCACCAAGCTGACAATAGATAGCGATACGGGATGCGTCAAAATCGAGGCCGGGGACGATCCGTTGAGCGCATTGAAGGCCGAAAGCATCCTCAAGGCAATTGCCAGAGGATTCAGCTCGCAGCGGGCTTTCAGGTTGCTCGATGACGATCAGCTCCTCGAGATCGTGGACATCACCGATTTCGCCGGGGACTCCGAGCGCGCCCTCTCCCGGCTCAGGGGGAGGGTGATCGGCGAGCAGGGGAAGACCCGGGAAACCATCGAGCGCATGACCGACACTTACATCTCGATCTACGGAAAAACCGTTGCCGCGATCGGAACCGCGGAACAGCTCGCGGTGGCGCGGGAGGCCATCGAGATGCTGCTGAGCGGGCGGGAGCACTCAACCGTTTACAGGTTCTTGGATCGCAAGCGGAGGGAAGCCCGGGAGAACCAGCTGGCCTCGAGATGAGCAAAGAGGATATATAGTAAGAATACTAAGTACACTACGATGAGTAAAGTTACTCTCAAGGTAGAAGATACCACCCACAAGAAGCTTCTTGAGTTGGTGTCAAAGATGCAGATAAAGAAGGGGAGACGGGTCACCATGGATGAGGCGATTAAGGAGCTGATAAATCATGCCAGATACTAGGTCAGGTTACGGGGACCGAAGGCGGGGTTTGCTTTATCCGCAGATATCAGGCCGAGGAATACTTTCGGCACTCTCACCCCAAAATCAGTTTATATGGAGCGGGAAGAGTTGGGCTCCGGTGGTGGTTCCATGAAAAGCCTTGCCGACGAGCTTTTCTCTGATTTCAGAGAGCACAGCGTCAGCGAGTTCTTCCGCAGAAACGCCGCCATGCTGGGGTACACGGGAAAGATTCGCTCGCTGACGACAATCGTGCACGAAGGTGTGACCAACGCGATAGATGCTGCTGAGGAGGCCGGAATTCTGCCGAAGATTACCGTCATGATAAAGCGGGTGAACGATGAGCCCGAACACTTTAGGATCATCATCGAGGACAACGCCTCGGGCATCCCGGAACAGTACCTACCCGATGTCTTCGGCAAGATGCTCGCCGGAACCAAGCTGCACCGGGCCATGCAGCAGCGCGGGCAGCAGGGGATCGGAATTTCCGGCTGCGTGATGTTCGGACAGATAACCTCGGGCAAGCCAGCGACGGTGGTGACCTCGACCGGCAAGGGTGAAGCCGTTCGCGTGGATGTCATGATCGATGTCGACAAGAACCAAGGCAAGATCATCAACAAGGAGAAGTTCAAGGAGAATTGGAGGGGCACCAGGGTGGAGATAGAAGCTAAAGAAGTGGTTTACATGCGCTCCCGCTACGGTCCCTTCAACTACCTGCGCATGACCGCCATCGCCAACCCCCACGCGAGGATAACCTTCGTTGAACCAGACGGCACACTCACCATCTTCGAAAATGCCACCGACAAGATCCCGGAGCGACCCAAGCCCATGCCGCTGCACCCATGGGGGATAATGTCCGACGACCTCTTGATCCTCGCCAAGCGAACCAAGGCCAGGACCATCTCCGGACTTCTCTCCACGGAGCTTTCCCGTGTGAGCAAGGCGAAGGCCGACGAGGTCTGCCGTCTCGCCAACGTCTCCCCGGAGAAGAAGCCTTCGGAACTCACCTGGGAGGAGGCCGAAAAAATTATCTCTGCATTCAAACAGGTCAAGCTTCTGGCCCCGCCGACTTCAGGGCTCAGGCCGATCGGAGCGGCCGAGCTGGAGAACGGCATGCGCCAGATACTGAATCCCGAGTTCGTCTACACGCTCACCCGGCCGCCGAAGGTATACCGGGGTGGCCTGCCCTTCATCGTCGAAGTCGGCATAGCCTACGGCGGTAACGCTGGAAAGACCCTGGAGAGCAGGGGTGAAAATGAAGGTGCTGAGGGAGAGGCGGGCATGGACCTCATCAGGTTCGCCAACCGGGCCCCGCTCATCTTTGACCAGGGCGGCTGCGCCATCACCGCCGCCGCGCGCAGCATCGACTGGCGCCGCTACGGGGTGGACATCAACAACGCCCCGCTGACGCTCTTCGTCAACATCTCCTCGGCCTATGTCCCCTACACCTCGGCGGGCAAACAGTCCATTGCCGACGAGCCGGAGATTGTTAACGAGATCAGGACGGCGATAATGGAAGCCGCTCGCGAGCTGAAAAAGTTCCTCTACCGGAGGCTCCGGGCCAAGGAGAGGCAGGAGCGGGCGGGCATCTTCGAAAAGTTCCTCCCCGTGGTCGCCCGGAAGGCCGCAAGGCTGGCCGGGGTTGAGGAACCGGACATCAAGCCTTTACTGAAGAAAATCGCTGGTGTTGATCATGACTAAGGAGGCCACCTCTCTGGAGATAAAGCACCGGAAGAAGGCGCTGCAGGCCCTAGCCGAGCTGGGGCGAAAAATCGTGGAGGACATCAGAAATGCTCAGCCACCGAAGCTGAAGATCCCATCCCGGAGCACCTCAAACATCATCTACGACAGGAAGAACCGCTACTTTGTTCTCGGCCCCAGGTACGGAATCCGGTCGGCGGGAAGCATGAAGCAGATCAAAAAGGTGGCCCAGCTCCTCTGCACGGCCGACTTCGCCCGGGAACTCATCGAGAGCGGCAAGTTCGCCACGCTCAGGGAGATGTACTACACGGCCGAAGGATGGGAGGTCGGGCCTTTCCACGACCAGGGCGAGTCGGACGCCATCATCGAGGACCTTGAGGCGACGTTCGGGCTGAAGAGGGAGAGCCTCGGGTTGACGCCGGAGGAGGACGGTGCCGCCGTGTTCGGGCAGATTGTCTTCCGTGAGGGGGATGTGACCATTGACGCCACCAAGGCCGGGAGGGGCGGGTACACGATCCCGCCCACGATTGACGACGTCGAGTTCGTGAAGTGCAGGGCCAAGAGGATCATCGCGGTGGAGACTATGGGTATGTACCACCGGCTCATCCAGGAGGAAGCCTGGAAGAAGTTCGACGCGCTGATCGTGGGGCTGAAGGGGCAGGCGGCCCGGGCAACGAGGCGGTTCCTGAAGAGGGCGAACGAGGAACTCGGCCTGCCGGTCTACCTGAACTGCGACGGCGACCCCTTCGGCTATCACATCGGCATGGTCATCATCTCCGGGAGCGCCAACCTCGCCTACATCAACCACGAGCTGGCCGTGCCCGACGCCAAGTACATCGGAGTCACCGCGAGCGACATCATCAACTACAAACTACCAACGGACAAACTTCGCGAGCTGGACATCGTCCGGCTGAAGCAGCTGCTGAAGGACCCAAGGTACAACACCGAGTTCTGGCAGTATGAGATCAAGAAGATGCTTGAGATTGGAAGGAAGGCCGAGCAGCAGGCATTCGCCAAGTACGGGCTGGCCTACGTGGTCAATGATTACCTGCCGGCGAAGCTGAAGGAGGTCGAGGGGAAGGAGTTCCTAGGGAAAGGGTGAACTTTCCCGCCAAGTCTTTGAGCTGAAGCTGTTTGAAAAAGAAGACTTAAAATCGCCGAATACTATCAATTAATCGGTTGGCACATTGAAAGTCCTTGTTGTCTGTTATTCAAGAACCGGCACCACCAAGATAGTGGGCGAAGCCATCGCCAAGGAACTCGGAGCCGATTTTGACCAGATCATTGACTTAAAGAAGAGAACCGGCCTGCCGCCAATCCGCTTTCTGATCGCGGGCAGGGACGCCATGAGGAAGAGAAAGACGGAGATCAAGTTTGAGCGATCGGCGGCCGACTACGATTTAATCATCATCGGCACGCCGGTTTGGGCGGGAAACATCACCCCGGCGGTGCGGACCTATCTCGGCATCCAGAATCTGGAAGGTAAAAAGGTGGCCTTCTTTTACACGGATGGCTTGGGGACTGAGAAACTGATCGATGAGATGAAGAAGCTGGTGCCAAAGTCGGTCTTCGTTGGGGCGCTGGGCATACCTGCGAAAGAGGTCAAAGCAGGTGTTCACTTGGAAAAAATAAAGTCATTTGTTAGCAGTCTGAGTAAATGAACCGGCTTAACCCCACCGGCCTGTCAACGCTTCAACACCCGCCAGGTCCTCACAGCCTCGGCGACCGCTGGCCTGCCCTCGACGAAAATCTCCACCACCCGATGCCGCGAACTCCACTGGATCAGCCTGGGTCTGGATATCCACCTACCCACACACCTAATCTTCTCGGCCTCGATCCTATCGCTCCGGTTCAACCCAGCCCTCCTTCCACAACTCCAGCAATGTCCTGTTGACCAGCTCGAGGTGAATCCGCAGGGCATCACTTATCTCGTCCGCCCTCACCCTGGCCCTGCCCCTGAGATATCTCTGGATCTCCTCCTTGGCCTGCCGCATCGTTACCTTTCGATATGATACCACTTCCAAACCTCGGAGTTCCTCCGCATATCGCTTTATCGACTGCCTAATCGCCTCCGCCTTAGAAACTCTGAGCTTTTCCGAGATGGTGTTCAGGTCCGCCAAACAACCGGTGAGGTCGACGGGGTAAATCGCCCTGCCTTTCACGAAAATCCCACTGTTGTATAGACTGTATAAATTGGGATAAAATGTGTCGAGACAGTATTGGATTTTTCCATTGTCCCCTGAAAATGTCTTCAACGGCGTGGCTTTACAAAAAAGAATTTTCGGTGATTTCTGGCCGATGTTCTCAGGACCTTCTCCACACTGAAGCTACTAGAAATACAGGGAGGAACTTATCCCGCCCTCTGTTCGGCTGGAGCTACTTCTTCAGAAGCAGGTCCCGCCTCGGCCGGTGGAGCTTTTGGCTCATGCTTCCGCCGCCACTTCTTCTGCCTCCGTTTCTTCTTCTCGCGCCACTCGGGCTTCTTCCAGCGATATTTTCTCAGGCTCATTACATCACCGGGACAAAACTGACCTGAGATAATGAGTCCCTGAACCTAAATCAATTTTTCGACAGTTGCCCGGCCCCAGCTAAAGTTAATATGACACGCCACAGAGAAACAATCGGTACTATGGAAAAAATCACCTCGATCAAGATCAGGGAGATGAAGGCGAGCGGGGAAAAAATAGTGATGCTGGCGACCTACGACTATCTGACGGCAAAGATGGTCGACGAGGCCGGCGCCGACGCCATCTTGGTGGGCGATTCTCTGGCCAACGTCGTCCTGGGCCACCGGGACACGCTTTCGGTCGGAATGGAGGAGATGCTCCATCACACCAGAGCCGTGGCCAACGGGGTTAAAAGGGCGCTGGTGGTCGGCGACATGCCCTTCATGTCTTATCAGGCGAGCACCGAGGACGCCATCAGAAACGCCGGTCGTTTTTTGAAGGAGGGCCACGCTGAAGCCGTCAAGGTCGAGGGCGGCCGCAAGATGATAAGAAAGATCGAGGCCATCATCGACTCAGGAGTTCCGGTGATGGGTCACCTCGGCCTGACCCCCCAATGGGTACACCAGTTCGGCGGCTATCGGGTCAGGGGCAAGACCTGGTCCGCCGCGCGCGCCATTCTCGATGACGCCAAAAGGCTGGAGCAGGCGGGCGTCTTCAGCATCGTGCTCGAGGCGATGCCCTGGCAGCTGGCCAAGCTGATAACTGAAAAGCTGGAGATCCCAACGATAGGGATCGGTGCCGGACCCTACTGCGATGGCCAAGTTCTGGTCCTGCACGATCTCATCGGCCTGACCGGATCAAGCGTCCCCAGGTTCGTCAAGCGCTACGCCGAGGTTGATAAAGAGGTCATGAAAGCGCTGGAGAGCTTCAAGCGTGACGTCAAGTCAGGCAAGTTCCCATCGCTGGCGCAGAGCTACGAGATGCCGCCCGAGGAGATGCGCAAGCTAATCCGCGGTTTCAGGCAGAAAAAATGAGTTTTAAGCACATTTAAATATTGAAAAAAAAGAGGATTAAAACGGCAAAAGGAGGTGTAAAAATGGCTTATGTAGTTAAGTCCGCGGTGAGGAAGCTCCTCAAGGGAATGAGGGCCAGCGACGACTTCTTCAAGGAACTGGACGCAGTAGTGGCGGCGAGCTGCAAGAAAGCGATCGAGAGAGCTAAGAGCAACGGTAGAAAAACCCTGAGAGGAACCGACCTCTAAGCTCAAAAAATTCCAGTGGCGGCTGAAGCTGCCACTACTTTTAATTTTGTTCAACCTTTTACTCTGTCTATCTTTCTTCTTCCCAGCGCCTGCAGATACTCCACCTCAACGCCTTCCTTGACGTCGCCGCGGAGGTTGATGGGTATGGGCAGCTCGAAGGTCTCATAGGTGTTGAGGTCCATCAGCTGGGCGTTGTTGGAGACTATCGCCAGAACCTGGGCGCTGCCCCGCTCGATTATCGGCACCTCGATCTTGGCGCTGGTCGGCTTCACGATGGTCCGCTTCTGCCCGTCGAAAAGCCCGATGGCATCTATCTTGGCCTTGGCGTGGCCGTGCTTTCCCGGAGCGGAGGTGGAAAAGCCAACGATGCGACAGGGCTCATCGTCAACGATGATGAAGCGACCCTCCTTGAGCTTGCCGACTTCAGTGACATCTTTCATCGTCATCCCGTAGAAATTCATCCGACTTCCTTAAAAGCTTGGCGCAAGGTTTAATCATCAAAGGAAGAATCGAATCTGTGGAAACTTGAGGGTCGGAATAGTTGCCCGAACCGATGGTCCCTCCGATCTCGAGATGGTGGCCAGGATAATCAGGTACCTGAAGGGGGAGGAAATTGTCCTTGAGCCGGGACTGGCCAGGCGAATCGGAAGAGGTTCAGGTAAAGTTCAAAACCTCAACAGCTGCGATGCCCTGGTGACGGTTGGCGGTGACGGCACCGTCCTCCACGCCCAGAGGCTGGCACCGGAGGTACCCATTTTGGGGATAAACCTAGGAAGGAGGGGATTTCTCGCCGAAGTCAACCCGAACGACGCACCCCGGGCGTTAAAGATGCTCAGGGAGGGAAAACTCCGCATCGTGGAGCGGTCGCGCCTCGCGGCAACCGTGAAGGGGAAATCCCTGCCCGAGGCCCTGAACGATATCGTCATCAGCTCAGGGGTGCCCGGAAAGACCACCAGCCTCGAGATAACGATCGATGGCCAGGAGGCGCTTGATTTCCGCTGCGATGGGATAATCGTCGCCACCCCAACCGGCAGCACGGCCTACACGCACGCCGCCGGTGGACCTGTGGTCGATCCCAAGCTGAAATCAATCGTGATCACACCCATCTGCCCAACCCACCCCAGACAGTGCTCTATTGTCATTCCCCCGGAGAGCCTCGTGCAGGTGTCGCCGATGAGACCCGGTCGAGAGGCTCTGGTGATCGTTGACGGCGATCCTGTGGCCAAGGTTAGTCAGGGTGAAAAGGTGGAGGTGCGGCTCTCCCAAAACTGGGCGCGTTTCTTTGAGTGGGAGAGTTTTTATCGCAAGGTGAAGGAGAGGTTATTGTGACGCGCAGCGTTTTGGTTCTCGACACCTCCGCCGTCATCGCGGGTCTGGCTCCGGGGCTGCTGGAAGCCGACCAGGTGACCGTGCCCGAGGTGCTAGAGGAGGCCCGTGATCTCTGCACAAAGCTGAAGCTCGAGACCGCGGTGCTGGCGGGCAAGGTCAGGGTCGTGGAACCGTCAAGGCAATCTCTTGAAACTGTGCGGAGCAAGGTGGAGCACAGCGGGGACGCCGTCTCCGAAACCGATGTCAAGCTGCTCGCGCTGGCGCTGGACCTCAGTGAGAGACGGGCGGAAATCGTGACCGACGATTATGCCATCCAGAACCTGGCCACCATGCTCCACCTCCCCTACCGCCGCGTCGTCATGCCCGGAATAAAGGAGGTGCTGCGCTGGGAGGCCGTCTGCCCCGCCTGCGAAAGCAAGTTTCCGCCAACCGCAACCGTCTGTCTCATCTGCGGCTCAAAGCTGAAGAAGCAGGCCAGAAGGTAGTGTTTTAAAAAATGCCGAAGATATTGCAACGAAGGTGACGGATTGGAGCTCCTCTCTATTTCAATTATTGGTGGCGGAAAGGAACAGCAGGCTTTTGAAATTTTGAAAAAGAATGCCAAAGCCGTCACCAGTGTGGTCAAAAAGTTCGAGGATATCATCTCCGCCTACTTCACCGACCTGGATTTCGATCGGGCAGAGAAGCTGGGTCGGGAGCTTTCCAGGCTAGAGACCGCGGCCGACAGGGGGAAGAGGGAGTTCATGAAAGTGCTCAGCGAGGGCGCCTTCCTCCCTGCCTTTCGCGCCGACCTTGCCTGGCTCGCCGAACGGTTGGACACCGTCGCCGACACGGCCGAGGGAGCCATGCGTGTGCTCCTGCTGAGAAAGCAGCTGATGCCGGCCTTGATCAGGGGCGAGAAGAAAAATAAAGATCTCGGCGAGTGGCGTCTCGGGTTTGCCAAGATGGCTAAGATCACGACCCAGACGGTGCAAACTCTTGAGGAGGCCATCGGTGCCCTGTCAACCGACATCAGTGAGGCCGCCAGAAAGGCCAACGATGTCGACCTCCTTGAACACGAGATCGACCTGATGGAGCACAGCCTGACGAACGAACTCTACAGTTTTGAGAAGCTCCTCGATCCCGTCAGCACCGTCCAGCTCGCCGACTTCATCCGCAGGTTGGCAAACGTGAGCGACCGGGCCGAGGACACCAGCGACACCGTGATCATACTCGGCTTCACGCTCACGGGTTAGATTAAATTCCGAGCAACAGCGCCACAGCAAATGAGAGCAGGCCAACCGCAGCCGGCGTGATCAGCAGGGTCAACGCGATTTTACCCAGCCTTTGCCGGCTCACCGTCGCCGTGCTCTTGAAAATCCCGGCTCCGGCCACCCCGCCGACGATGGCCTCGGAAGTCGACACCGGCATGCCGAACTGCACGAAACACCAGACCGTAAGGGCGGCACCCAGCTGGGCGGCGAGGGCGGTGGTGGGCCCAATTTTAGCGATGCCTGACCCGACGGTGGTGATCACCCTCCTGCTGAAGGTCATGGTTCCGGCCGCCAGCGCCAGGGCACCGAAAAGAGCGACCAGCTGGGGCGGGCCGCCGAAAAACGCCTGGACGACGCCCAGAGAAGCACCGACATCATTGGCGCCGAGCACGTAGGCACTGTAGGCCGAGGCGATCAGGATGAGGGCCTTCAGAACCTGGTTAAACCGCAGCAAATTTTTGATCCGGCGCAGGCCCGCGGTGATAATCTGGTAAATCAGGAACGACAAAAGGGCTGAAAAGAGCGGGTTCAGCGCCCAGGAAACGATAATCGCTGAGACCTTGGAGTACTGCAGGCCGAAAACGAGTTCGGGGTGGGTCAAATTCATCGCCAGGCCCACCCCGACCACAGCGCTGACCGTGGAAAGCGAGACCGACATCGGAAAGCCGAGAAAGGTGGCAGCAAACATCCACGCGGCGGCGGAGATGAGGCAGGCCAGCGCTGCTTGGGGAAAAAGGGAAAATGGATTTGCCCCTGAAGCGGTCGGAAGAATGATCCCCTCGCCCACCGTCCTCATGTTCTTCCAGCCCTCAAGAACCGCACCCACGACGACAAAAACTATCACGATCAGGATCGCCCGACGGTACCCTAGGACTCCGCCGCCGATCGAGACCCCGACGCAGTTGGCAGTGTTGTTGGCGCCCAAGTTCCAGGCCAGAAAAAAGGCAGCGACCAGGATCATTATCTCGATCAAACAAATCGCCCAATCGAGTTATCTCCCGAGGTTAATAATTCCCTACAGTTCAACTATCCTCACGCGCAGCCTGTCTAGGTCAAGGGTGGCCACGGTCTCCCTGCCGGTCAGGTAGCCGCAGACCTCGCCCGGGTTGACCACCAGCGGCCTCCTGCCAAACACCTTCGCCCGGTGGGTGTGGCCCCTGACCACAACGTCATACTTGTTTGATCTGACGATGGTCTCGATTATCTCCGG
>JACIWF010000029.1 GCA_014361095.1 Hadesarchaea archaeon
ACCTTCAAGTGGATCCTATTGCCGAAAGAAGTGTTAGCACGGCAAAATCCACAGAGAGAGAATGACTGCCTAAAGACCTTTTTTTTCAGAAGTCAGTAGAAAAATGGAAAAAAGAGGATGAAAGCATCTCGAATTATTCCTGTGGTGCGGCCGGCGGGATTTGAACCCGCGTAGCAGGCTGTTCCCGATCAATCATGGGAAGCCTGAGTCTTAACCAGGCTGGACCACGGCCGCCCAAAAAGAAACTGCAGGAGCAACAACTAAAGCCTTTCGCGAGCCAGCTCGGTGAGCTCGGTCTTGGTCAGCAGCCCGACCAGTTCACCTTCAAGGTTCAAAACCGGGAGCGCGGAAAACCTCTTCTCCAGCATGAGCTTCGCCGCTTCCGGGAGCCTAGTGTCGGTCCTGACCGTTGTCGGCGGCTGGGTCATGATATCTCCCACCAGAAGGTTCCTGATGCGCTCGCTCTTGTACTTATCCGGCACCACCTCCTGAAACGCCGCCAGCTTCATGGCCACATCCCTCGTCGTCACGATCCCGACCAGAACCCGGTTCTCCACGACCGGCAGGGCCAGTATCTCCTCCTCGAGAAGGAGCTTCCGCGCGTGAATTACCCGATCGCCTGGTGAGATGGTGATGGGACTGGCCTGCATGACCTGCCCCGCGTAGACATCATCATAATCCATGCAGACCTTGGCGAAGTCCATCTTGGTGACGATCCCGACCAGCTTTCCCCCCTCCAGCACGGGCAGCCCGCTGATGTCGTGATCCAGCATCAGCTCGGCGGCCCTCTTCGCCGTGACGTCAGGGGCCACGCTGATGGGATCGGGGGTCATAACGCTGGAAATGTGCAGGCGGCTGGGAGGCAGGCGGTAGGTGTGCAGAGAACCGAGCTCCCTGGCGATGTCCTTCTCGGTCAATATCCCCACCACGCGTTCGCTCTTGACGGCCACAACCCTGGAGATCTGCTCCCGCCTCATGACGTCAATGGCATCGGCCAGAGATCGGTCCTTATCCAAGGCGATCACAGGCGAACTCATGATGTTGCTGACCCTCATTCAGATCCCTGCCCTCCGGACACCCCTGACGATGTCGGTCTTGGTCAGGATGCCGACCAGCTTCTCACCCTGCACCACAGGTATGCCGCTAATCCCGCTTCTCAACATGATCGCCGCCGCTTCCGCAGCGTCGGCCTCAGGATCGATCGCCACGAAGTCCCTGCGCATGATATCATCAGCAGTAAGTAGCGCCACATATTTAACATATCGTCCCCGTGGTCTGCCGCCCCTCTCCATCTTTCTCGTGTATCTGACCTCCTTCTCCCTCACTCCCTTTTCCGGATGTTCGAGCTGGGCAAAGGCTAGGTCCCTGTCCATTATCACTCCCACGGGTTTCTCCCCTTCAGTGACCACCAGACTCCTGACGTTATACTCCTCCATCAGCTTCGCCACCCGTGCCACCGTCTGGCCTCGGCTGACGGTGACAACATCCCGGCTCATCAGCTCCCTCACCTTAAACTTTTTCCCCAGCACTTCTGAGAAATACCTCACCACATCGGTCTTGGTCAGCATCCCCACCACCCTGCCACCGTCCATCACCACCAGGCCGCTGATGTCCCGATCAAGCATCATGGCCACGGCCTTGCTGACATCAGTCTCCGGCGACACCGAATGAACCTCCTTGCTCATGACGCGGGAAACCAGGACATTGTCAGGGGTGCGCAGGCGCCAGGCCGGTGATCCTACTCCGAGCCTGGAAACGATGTCGCGCACGGTCAACAGCCCGACCGCCCTTCCCCTCTCCATCACCACCAGCCGCTTCACCTTGCCCCTCAGCATCAGCTTCCTCGCGTGGGCGACGGTGTCGGTCGGTTTCACCACTAGCACCGGCGCGCTCATCAGCTGCTTAACCTTCAAACCAACAACCTCATCAGATCGTGTTCGGTAATTATCCCCACCAGCTCGTCACCTGAGACGACCGGCAGCCCGCCGCAGCCCCTCTGGTGCATGATCCCGGCCGCCTCGCCCACGTCAACCTCGGGGGCGACTTTAAAGACCTCGCGGGTCATGATCTCCTCGACGCTGATGGACATCGCATCCTCAAACTTCTCGGATCCCATGTGGTCGAAGATCCTGTTGGAGCTGAGGTAACGCAGGATATCCATGGTCGTCACGATCCCCACCAGCCTACCGCCGCTAACGACGGGGAGCCTGCGAAAGCCTCGCGAGACGATGGTCCGCGCGGCATCCAGCACCCTGAAGGAAGACTCGGCCGTGGCAACGTGGCGGGACATGTAGTAGCTCACCTTGGCCCCGGTCACCTCCGGGATGAACTGGAGAAAATCATGCTCCGAGACGATGCCGACTATTTTTTTGTCATCATTCAGAATCGGGACGCCACCGACTCCACGATCGAGGATGAGTCGGGCGACCTCGGCTATCGACATGCGGTTGGTTCCGTAGGTCAGATCCCTCTCCATGATGAGCTTAACCGGCTCGTTCACCGCCGCCAGGAAATTGCCGCCGAACTTGACCCTAACGATGTTGAACTTCTCCCCGCCGCCGAGGAACTCCAAGACATCCCTCGTCCTGACGACCCCGATCAACCTTCTGGTCCCGGGCTCAGTAACCGGCAACCTTCTTATCCCCTCCTTCACCATCAGGTCAACGGCATTTTTTATTCTCATCGTCTGGGGCACTGAAACGACCTGCCTCTTGGCGATGGTCATTATGTCGCCCTCCTGGCGGTGGACGCGGGACCTGAAATCCACCGGACCTCGATCAAGCGATTTGTAGTGGGGCATCCTTCTCATGTCATCACCTGCAGGCAAACCTGATGATGTCCGATCGACTCACCACACCCACGAGATCACCATCGCTCACCACCGCCAGCCTTCCAATTTTTTTCTCCAGCATCAGATCAACAGCGGTGTTAATTGAGGTCTGGGGTGAGACCACTATCGCTGGGGTCCTCATCACCGATTTCACCTTCGGCGGTGTCCTGAAGCGACCTTTGTCGGACTCCTCTGAGAGCCGGATAGTGCCGGACCTGATGATGTCAGAGCGGGTGATCATCCCCAAGGCCTGCCTCTTCTTCCGCCGTTTATCATAACGGACCACAGGCAGTCCAGAACAGTGGGTCTTCTCCATCAGATCCCAAATCTTGGAGATCTCATCATCGGGCTCGCAGGTAACCACATCCGTGACCATAATCTCCTCCACCTTGCTTGCAGGAGGAATTCTGCCCGAGATCTGCACCAGCACATCGTCAAGCCTAACAACGCCGACCACGGTCCGGTCGCTCGAACTTTTTACCACAGGAACATCGGAGACATCCAGATCGACCATCTGTCTCGCCAGATCGACTAGAGACATCGAAGGGGTGGCCACCAGCTTAAACGGGGACATTATCCCAGAAACGGCAATGTTGGAACGTGTCGAGGTCACCCGCATGACCTCCTTGATGGTCACGATCCCGGAGAGCCTCCCATTGTCGATGACCGGCAGACTCTTGAGTCCGGTGGCACGCATCACCGCCCGCGCCTTGGTGACCAAATCATTAGAAGCTACAAATATACCGCAGGGCCTCATCACATCTTCAACTTTCACGCCGCGGAGCGCGTCACGGCATGCCATTACACCATCTACTCGCCCATCGAATCACGACAATTCTCACACACCCACATGCCATTAACTTCGTAGAGATCGGTGGTGACCTCACCGCAGTTCTCGCAGACGCTCTGATCCACCCGTTCCTCCGGAATTCTATCCGGATGAGCCATCAGCTCTGAGAGCGCCGGTGATATCGCGGTGATATCGGAAGAGTTGACGATCCCGACCAGCTTTCCTTTTTTAACCACAGGAATGCGGCGGATCTTGTGGCTGGCCATGATCCTGGCGGCTTCAACGATATCGGCGTCAGGATCGATCGTGATCAGGGGGGCAGACATTATCTTCCCCACCCGGACCTTGCTCGGCTTGAGGTCCTCACTGACGACCTTCATCAGCAGGTCCTTCTCGGTCAAAATGCCCACGGGTTTCTTACCATCAACCACCACGATGCTGCCGACATTCTTGCTCGCCATCAGCTTGGCGGCCCGGGCGACATTGGTTCCCCTCGTCACCGTCAAAACTTCGGTTCTCATGGCCTCACGAACTGGAATCACTCGTTTCATCGTGCCACCAATTTCATATTGTCATTTTCTACTTAAATCTTTAAGGCAGAAATGTGCAGTTAATTCTGATTTGTGTGGAGACTGAGACCTGGAAAGCAGCGGCGGCGCGAGAAGCAGCCAAATTGGTTCGAGACGGCATGGTGGTGGGTTTAGGATCTGGGTCCACCGTGGCAAAGCTGATAGAAGCGCTGGCTGAACTGAGGCCCGACGCAGATTACATCGCCGCTTCTTCATCTTCAGAGAGGCTGGCCAAAGAACTGGGTCTTAAGCTGACCAGCTTCGAAGAACACCAGCGGCTCGACCTGACCATCGACGGTGCCGACGAGGTCGACCCTAACTTTGACATGATTAAGGGACACGGCGGGGCCCACACCAGGGAGAAGATCATCGCCGTTGCCGCGCGGAAGATGGTGGTAATCGTCGACAAAACCAAGCTGGTCAGAAAGCTGGGACAGCGTTTTCCCGTCCCGGTCGAGGTCCTGCCCTTCGCCAAGGACTACACGATGAAAGAACTGGCCGCGCTCGGCAGACCCTGCCTTAAACTCAAGGACGGCGACCCGATGGTGACGGACAACGGAAATTATCTCATTGAGGTCTGGTTCAAGAGGATCGACAACGCGGCCAAGCTGGAGGAAAAGATCAACCGCCTGCCGGGAGTGATCGACAACGGGATCTTCGCCGGCTTAGCGGATGTGGTCTTTGTCGGTCATGAAAATGGCTGCACGGTTTTGCGGGATAAGAAAGGCTTTCTGAATTTTCTGAAGGAAACTGAATTCGGGGGACAAAAACGGGGACCAAAAAAGGCTTAAGGATTTGATGGGAAAACCTTGTATGAGCCGGGGTAGCTCAGCTGGTCAGAGCGCGAGACTCATAGCTTCAACCGCAGCTGTGAGTGCTGAACTACGGGATGATGTAGGAAATCTCGAGGCCGCGGGTTCAATTCCCGCCCCCGGCACCACTTAAACCATCGCGTACCTCATTCTAGCATACTATTTAACCTCGGCCCCGCGTCTTTAGTTTTGGTGATTATGGAAAAAATATCCCGGGTTGACAGGAAGGACGTCAAGGCAATCGTGCCTGAACGGAAAACTGGGTCCCACAAAGGCGACTTCGGCAGGTTGCTCGTCGTGGGGGGAAGCTCCCGCTACGTTGGCGCCCCGGCGCTGGTCGGGATGGCTGCACTCCGCTGCGGCGTTGATCTGGCCGTCATCGCTGCTCCGGAAAGAACCGCTTGGACCATCAACTCGCTCTCTCCTGACCTGATCACGGTCAAGCTCCGTTGCCAAGATCTAGAGCCGTCAGCCATCCCCGATATTTCACAGGAGCTGAAAAGCGCCACCGCTGCGGTCATCGGCCCGGGGTTGGGGGCGCGTCCGGAAACTCTGGAAGCCGTGGCCAAACTGGCGCGCCTGTTGAGGGAAGAGCATCCAAAACTGCCCGCGGTTTTCGACGCCGACGCCTTCAAAGCTCTGGCCAAGGAAACCGGCTTGCTCAGTAACACTCCCTGGGTGGTGACACCGCACGCCGGGGAATTCAAAACCCTCACCGGTCGGGTTTTACCTGCTGACCTGAACGGCCGCATCAAGCTGGTCAGAAAGGCTGCGCAGGAGCTGGGATGTGTGATCCTGCTCAAGGGACATGTGGACATCATTGCCTCGGCTAAGGGTGACCTGAAGCTCAACCACACAGGTAACCCGGGCATGACCGTCGGCGGCACCGGCGATGTCCTCTCGGGAACGGTCGGCGCCTTCCTCTCGCAGGGAGCCGATCCATTCCGGGCCGCGGCTGCTGGCGCCTGGGTCTGCGGGAGAGCCGGTGATCTCTGTTTGAAGGAGATGGGCTACGAGTTCCTGGCCTCGGACGTAATCAATAAAATACCTGAAGTGTTCAAGGAGGTAAGGAAAAAGGGGTGAAATCATGGCAAGGTTTGATGTCGCGGAGAGGCGCCTGTTCAACAAAAAGATATGCATGCGCTGTAACGCCCATAATCCAATCAGGGCCACCAAGTGCCGAAAGTGTGGCTACTCCGGTCTCAGGCCCAAGAGCAAGGAGCCAAAAGGATGAAGGTAGAGGAGAGGCTGAAGCGCATCATCTCCCTCGACGGCGCGGCGCATTTAACCCTCATCGACCCGGAGAAACAATCTCCGGAACAGGCCGGGGTAATGGCCTCAGATGCCGAGGCCGCCGGCACCGACGGAATCATGGTCGGCGGTTCCACCCGTGCCGGAGGCAAACTTCTGGACGACACGGTAGTCTCGATAAAGAGGAATACCGAACTGCCCGTCATTCTCTTCCCGGCCAGCGAGGCGGGAATCAGCAGCCATGCCGACGCCATCTTTTTTATGAGCATGCTCAACTCCCGCGACGTCTACTACATCACCGGTGCCCAGACGCTGGGAGCACCTATTATCAAAAAGCTCGGCCTGGAGCCGATCCCCATGGCCTACCTGGTCGTGGAACCCGGGGGCACAGTTGGCCGGGTGGGCAGGGCCGAGCTGATCCCGCGCGATGACAAGGAACTGGCCGTCGCCTACGCGCTGGCAGCACAATATTTCGGGATGAGGCTGGTATACCTTGAGGCCGGCTCTGGTGCCGACAGGCCGGTGCCAGTTGAAATGGTCCGGGCGGTGAGGGAAGCAACTGATGTCATCTTAATCGTCGGAGGCGGAATCAAAACTCCCGAGGCGGCGGCCGAGCGTGTTAGGGCCGGCGCCGACATCATCGTGACCGGAACGATTGTAGAACAGTCAGATGACAGGCGCGCTAGGATAAGCGAAATCGTGACGGCGATCAAAAAGGCAAAACGTGGTAAGTAATCGGAAGAATTAGTCAGTAAAAATCGTCACAAGATTAAATTAACTTACGGTGTTTGGCGCAGGAGATGCAGGCATATTCCTTTCTCTGGGGCAAAAACACCCGCCTGCGGTCGATACCGGGTATGTTTCTCAGATCACCGATACCGGAATGCCTTCTCACCGGAACCGCTTTGATCCGCGGCGTCAACCGTCCGCAGTAGACGCAGGTCACCGGCTGGCTGCGTCCCCCCGGCTTGTAGAGGCCCCATTTCTTGCCCATAATCTCGACCATAAAGTCTTCAAAATTAAAGGCTATAACTGTTTGGGTCCAGCCCGGTCTTTCTGGTGAAGGAAACCAAAGGCCAAAAAATTGCTGTTAAAACTGGCCGATTCTCTCTAGCTTACTTCGCCGAGCGGATCATCGTCAGCAGCATCTTGAACCGCTCGCGGGCGAACAGCGCATGCGGCTCGTTGGCCGGCATCAGGATGATTTCCCCTGAACCCAGACGATATTTCTTCTTGGAGATGGTGATCTCCGCTTCACCATCGACGATCTGCACCAGAGCATCATAGGGCGCGGTGTGCTCGCTCAGACCCTGTCCCTTATCGAAGGCAAACAGCGTGACCGTCCCGGCTCTCTTTCTGATTATCTCCCGGCTGACCACGGAGCCCTCCTGATAGTCCACCAGATCTACAACTTTCAGTACCTTCTTAACCAGATCTTTTCTCTCCTGATTCCTCAGACTCTCACCACAGAACCCTCGAACTTGAACCAAATAAATACCTGCTCCAGATTGTCTCACGGGATCATTCGGAGTATCTCTCTTCCTTCCAGGGGTCACCGCGGTTGTGGTAGCCGTGGCTCTCCCAGAAGCCGGGCCTGTCCTCGGCCGTGAACTCCACTCCCGTCACCCACTTCGCGCTCTTCCAGAAGTACAGCCTTGGCACCACGAGCCTGACCGGAAAACCATGCTCGGGAGTGAGCGGCTTTCCATCGTGTTTGACCGCAAAGACGACATCCGTCTCAAAGAAGTCGCTGATTTGAAGGTTGGTGGTGAAGCCCCCTGCAGCGTGGACGATGACAAACCTTGCCTCAGGAAGAATTCTGACCAGTTTCTTCAGCTGGGATGCACTCACGCCCTCCCAAAGGTTGTCCAGCTTCGACCATCCCGTCACACAGTGCACATCGGAGAGAACCCTCACCCGTGGCAGCGACATGAATTCTCGGTAGTCCAGCCACAGCTCCTTTTCCACTAGGCCGGAAATGGAGAATTTCCATCCGGAGGGATCTATCCTCTGAACCTGCCCGTAGTGAAGGACTGGCCACTGATTAACCAGTCGTTGCCCCGGAGGGATTCTATTCTCTCTTTCAACGTCTGGGCTTCTGATCAGTTCAAGTTCCGGCATCTGCTCACCATTTTCCAGTTGTCCCTCGCTCCTCAAAAGCTTGAAATGCACCTGCGGGCGGGTCTTATAAAGTTGGCTTCAGGTGTCTATTAACCTCCTCGACACTCGAAAGGAGCTGTGGACTACGTAGGTGCGTAGAGTGTATCTGGTAATTTTTGATAAATCAGGCAGGAGCCGATCGGGCTGGCATTATGGTAAGCTGCGAGAGTTTGGGGCCCGGTGGATCCAAAGGTCTGCCATCGGAGCGGACGATGTGGGCGTTGCGATGGAGCTTATGCGAACGCTTCGGGAATTCGGTGCCCAGAAAATCCCTGTTTTCGAGGCAGCTGATATCACAGACTCCACGGGCGCGCCATGTGGCACTACGTAGGTACGTAGAGCGGATTTAAAGCTGGCACTCAAACTCTACGTATATACGTAGTTTTCGTCTGCAGACAGCTTTTCTACGTAGGTACGTAGCCGATGATATGAAAACAGCGGGGCTTCATCTAAAGTGTTGGCGAAGTTCGGCATGACCTGGGGCTTAATGCTCACGGTTTCAGGCTTTTTTCAATAGCATGAGCAAAAATCCTACCACACAAAAAGAAAATGCGGGTGTAAAAATCAGTGGTGATGCTCGTGCCCCGCCGCCTTTTCCATGGAGGACAGATACCGCTCGGGATTCTGCCTGAAACTCTCCTCGCAGGTCTGTGAACAGAAGTAGATAACATGACCCTCATGCTCGATCTTACTGAAGGCTTCCTCGGGCCGCAGCTCCATCCCGCATACCGGATCCTTGACCATCTGGCCTTTATCCTCCACCTTGGGAACCTTCGGGCCGTGTTTCCTCAACGTCTGGGCGTTGACCGCAACAATCACCGTGCTCAGGGACATCACCAGGGCACCGATGGCAGGACTCAGGACTATCCCCAGCCCAGAAAGAACTCCGGATGCCAGAGGGATGGCGAGGATGTTGTACCCCGCTGCCCACCAGATGTTCTGCAGCATCTTGGAGTAGGTTCGCCGGGAAAGCTCCATCACCTTGATCACATCCCTGGGGTCATTTCTCACCAGAATTATGTCGGCGCTCTCAATCGCTACATCTGTCCCGGCGCCGATGGCAATGCCGACATCGGCCGTGACCAGCGCGGGAGCATCGTTGATCCCGTCACCCACCATCGCCACCCGCTTCCCGGAATCTCTCAAAGCCCTGACCTTCTCGGCCTTTTCCTCGGGCAGAACCTGGGCGAAATACTTGTCAACTTTGAGTTCCTCCGCGACACGGCGGGCGACATCCTCCGAGTCTCCGGTGATCATGTAGGTCTCCACACCCATCTCCTTCAACCTCCTGATCGCCCCGTAGGACTCCGCCCTTATCCTGTCGGCGAGTGCAATGGCCCCGGCAAGCTCCCCATCGATCAAGGTGAAGATGACCGTTTTCCCGCCCTCCTGAAGTGATTTTATCCTAGGATCGGCCGGCTCCTTTTTCAGCTCCTTGAGCAGGCTGGGACCGCCCACATAAACCTCCTTCCCCTGAACCCGGCCCCGAGCGCCCCTGCCCGGTATCGCCCTGAAATCCGCAGCGGCCGGGATATCAACATTTTTCTCCCGCGCGTGCTCGACGACGGCCTTCGCTATCATGTGTTCGGAGTTGAACTCAATGCTGGCGGTGAGCTTCAGGAGCTCCTCCTCAGAGATGAAGGAAACGACATCGGTGACGCTAAGCTTTCCCTCGGTCAAAGTCCCCGTCTTGTCAAAAACGACCGCGTCCACATTCCTCACCGCCTCAAAGGCCCTTCTGTCCCTGATCAGGATCCCGCTGCTCGCGGTGATGGAAGTGGAGATGGCGACGACCAGAGGTATAGCCAGACCAAGGGCATGGGGGCAGGCGATTACCATGACGGTAACAGACCGCTCGATAGCGAACCCCGGATCTGAAACCAACGACCAAGCGATATAAGTCAAAATTCCGACGCCGAGGGCTACATAGAAAAGCAGCGCCGCGGCCCGGTTGGCCAGATCCTGGGTCCTGGATCTGCTCTCCTGCGCCTGCTTCACCAGATTGATCACCTGGGCCAAGTAAGTTTCCTTACCTGTCTTTTCAACCCTCACCTTCAAGGCCCCTTCCTCGTTTATCCCCCCGCCGATGACCCTCGACCCGGCCTCCTTGGGCACGGGCTTTGACTCCCCGGTCAAAAAGGACTCATTCACCAAAGACTCGCCCTCAAGCACCACTCCATCCGAAGGTATTCTCTCCCCGGGACGAACCAGCACCACCTGACCGGCCCTCAGCTCTGAGACCGGGACATCCCTCACCCCACCATCTTCAACCAAGTGGGCGGTCGTCGGCATTATCTTGGCCAGTTCCTCCAGCGCCATCGAGGCACCGAGGACGCTCTTCGCCTCAATCCAGTGGCCGAGGAGCATCACGTCGATCAGCGTCGCAAGTTCCCAGAAGAAATCCATCCCGAAGGACCCCAGTGCCGTGGCCGCCGAGTAGAAGAAGGCTACGGAAATCGCCATGCCGATGAGGGTCATCATCCCGGGCTGCCGCGACCTTATCTCCTCAACCAAGCCCTTCAGGAAGGGCCAGCCACCGTAAATGTAGATAGGAACTGAGAGCAGGAGCAGCACCAGCCCTTGGTAGGGTATCGAGATAGTAAAGCCGAACCACATCTGAATCATCTCGGAAAGAAGCAGTACGGGAACGGTGAGGACAACGGAAACCAGAAATCTCCTTTTGAAATCCTGAAGGTGATGGGCATGTCCGCCGTGGCCCATATGCTCGTGGGAGCCGTGAACGTGGTCCTCCATTTATCACACGTTGCCTTCTCGTGTTAAGAGACTAACGCCGGCGTGCTGGCCGTAATCCGTCTTCTGTTTTCAGGCGACATTCAGCTAAGCGGGCTACCACCCACCTCAGGCAGGCGCTCATCGGCGGCAATTTGCCCTTGCATCCCGCGTGATGGCCGTTTCATCCCCGACAACCCGACCTCAGCGTTTCCGCATCATGGCGCAGGTTGTGGGGTGTCGTTTCTGTTCCATCTTCCCGATCTCTCGACCGTACCCTTGCGGGGCCGCGGACCTGCCAGATGGACGGAATTTCCTCAGGCTTGCGCCCGACAGTCGCCCACCAGCTCGCCGGCAATTAAATGGTCTACTTTCAGACTTAAGAGCTTCAACATCGTGACCTGGGGCTAACCGAACGCCACATCCAAGATCATCATTATCACAAAACCTAAGATGGCTCCAATGGTGGCCAAGTCAGGGTTGCCTCCGGTCTGAGACTCAGGAACCAGCTCCTCGATGACCACAAATATCATCGCGCCGGCGGCAAAGGCCAAGGCGTAGGGAAGAATCGAGCGGGACGCAATCACGGCCGCCGCCCCGATTACGGCCGCGACCGGCTCAACGACCGCGGAAAGCTGCCCGTACCAGAAGCTCCTCAGTCGGGACATCCCCTCGCGCCGGAGCGGCAAAGAAACTGCAAGTCCCTCGGGAAAATTCTGAATGCCGATGCCTATGGCTAAGGAGATGGCTCCGGCCAAGGTGGTGAAGGGAAGACCTGCCGCCGCGGCACCGAAGGCAACTCCGACGG
>JACIWF010000003.1 GCA_014361095.1 Hadesarchaea archaeon
AAAAGCAAGAAGGGAGGTTAGAGTATCTATTTATATGGAGATAATAAAAATATGGTGGAAAAGATGGAAAGAAAAGAAAGGCTCACAATGTTTCTTGCGTTCCTAAAGGAGAAGATAAACTTTAACTTCGATAAAGACTGCTTCGAGGATAGGATAAAGCTACAAAAGTATGTTCACATAGCAAGGTCCTGTGGCCTGGACTTGGGTTACAAGTTCAACTTATACTTAAGGGGGCCGTATTCTCCAGATTTGGCAAAAGATTATTATGAATTAAGTCTCCCTGCTTGCGATTTAGCTGGACTTGACAACTTTGATTCCGAAAAATTCCTGAAAATAGTAAAAGACAGGGATTTGCCGTGGCTTGAGATAGCATCAACAATATTGTCCGTGAAGGAAACGAACCCACAAATAAGCGAAGCCAGACTGACAGCAATAGTAGCTGAAATAAAAAACACGGACGAAAATCGAGTCGAAGAAATACTTTCGGATCTGAAATCTGCAATGTGCTAAAATTTTTCAGCTATTTTCAACTTTTGACGGCGGTTTTCCTTTATTTCATCACTTTCTAAATACTCTTTTATCCTGTTGGATTCCAGTAAAATTTTATCACTAGTTATGAGGTAAGTGGAATTCGGATCACAAACAGCCTGCGATAGTATCACGGCATCTACCGGTTTCAGTTGGTTATCCTTGTCCAATAATACACGCGCAGTTTCGATCGATCTTTTACACGGCGGCACCAAATCGGCTCCCAAGTCATTTAACAGTTTACATAACTCACACAGGGTATTACCATTAAGTATTTCTTTAATCTCAAATCTCCTCATCAGATTGTTAATTACCTCTCCAATAACAATCATTGGTATTTTAACATGGATATTTGGGTTGACTACGGTATTTTTTATTTTTCGAATAGTTTCATTAGCAAGTTGTTTTTCGTCGTTCTTTCCCCACAAAAAAGCTTGAATGAAAAAAGTATCTATGTAAATATATTGGTCACTATCTATCATGGCTCACCAACATCTACTTGGTTTTCATTTTGAAATTTAAGTGTTTGGAAATTTTTCCAGAAATGCATAGTTTCGTTACAAAGAAAATTCGCCAGTAGATTTAAAATTCTCCAGACACCACGATTTTTTTTTTCACCTTACAAAAGCGGACTCCGGCTAGATCATCTCAGCGCACAAGAGCGCTGAACTTCTTGACTGCTCTCTTTGCTATTGCTACACTTTTTGCGCCCGTGCATACGCCTCTGCCGGAAGAGAAGATGAGTATCTCCGCTTTTGGATCTTTCAGCCTGACGGTCACACCTGGGAAAATCTCAGGATTGTACTCCGCGTCTTTGAACTTTTGGATTATCTTTTCGACGTCGAACGTCTTTCCAAGGTTGAATGAAAGCACGACATTTTGCACCGCAATGCGTGGCTCCGGCAGTCGCAGCCCAGCTTCCCTGAGCGTCCGCGTCAGCATGGACACGGCTTTGCGCACTTCTTTCGTGCTCTTCGCGCCGACGCAGTTCGCCTTTCCGGACTTGAACAGGAGGAACGACACGGGTGGTGACTTCAGCTTGAGAACTAACCCAGGAAATTTCTTCGGGTCGTACAGGACATCCCAGAACATTTCGTTCTTCTTCAACCTCTCCGAAAGCCACTTGAGATTGAAACCTTCCCCATTCCAATCAATGGAAGCGACGATGTTTTGAACGCTCAGCGAAGCACGCGCCCTTTGCTGTTTTTGGCGCGGCTTTTCTATTGGCTGGTTAGGCAATTTTATCCTCAGCCCGTTGCAGATCCTCTTCTGCGCGTTCCTGACAGTTACCTCCGAGAGGTTTAGCACGTCGGCCACAGCCTGCTGGGACAATTTCTTGCCGCACAGCACACTCGCCAAGTAAACCGTCGCGGCTGCTATTGATCTGGGATCGCACATTTGGGTGATCTTCCTCTTTTCACATCTTTGCGCCAGTCTCGCTGCCAAAGCCTGTACCTCTCCGTTGAGCTTTAGTTCGCTTGCGATCTTGGGAACAAAAAGAACGGAAGCGGCGAGAACCGGAGGGATCGAGAGCCCGCGCGCGATGGACATGTAACCTCTATTCACTTCCGTTTTGCTCACTCGAGAGGCTTCTGCAACCTCGGTCAGTGTCCTGGGAATTTTGTACTCTTGGCAGGCCGCGTACAGCGCCGCCGCGACCATAGCTTCGATGGAGCGCCCACGAATCATTTTCTTTTCCAACGCCCTCCTGTAGATTAGAGCTGCTGCCTCTTTCACATTCCTGGGCAGAGCCAGCTGGGAGGCCATGCGATCGATCTCAGACAAAGCGAATGCCAAGTTCCGCTCCGTAACGTCGGATACTCTGAGTCTCCTCTGCCATTTCCGCAGGCGGTAGATCTGAGCCCTGCGCTCGGGGGTGAAATTTCTGTCGCGTATATCACGATCCTGCGAGCTTATCGTTGTGGACAATCCTTTATCGTGAATGGTCAGCGTCACAGGCGGGCCGGCCCTGATTCGTTCTTCCTTCTGTTCTTCATTGTACGCCCGCCACTCCGGTCCGTAATCGAACTCGCGTTCCTCCGCAACGTATCCACACCCGGAGCAGATCAACGAGCCCTGGGCGTAGTCATGAATGAGTCTGCCCCCGCATTCGGAACATACGTTAGACGCCGGCTGCAGCAGTTTGCTTTTGACCTTCATATCTTTCTCCCTTATTGAGAAAAGAGGAGTTAAATAGAGAAACAAAAACTTTGCAGAAAGCCTTGCAAAACAAACCGCGCTAGACCTTGAAAAACTCCAGGCAGCAATGGCGCAACACGGGATCCAACTCTCCACGATCACGCAAAAAGTCATGCTACCCTGAAGCGGGTGCCCATACCAATGCCGTGAACGCAGCACAAATTGCGATTTCAAGGCGAGGCTAAAGGAGCCAGAAGAACGCTCCGATTTCGAAAAGGAGGCATTATCGGGGATGCCGCCGGCGGCAAGCGAGGAAAAGGCTCCTTTTGAATTACCCATCAAGGCTCACATCGAGCTGTTTGCACACGAACACGGAGTCAACTACTCTCCACCTTTGTTACGTAATATAAGCCAAGACTTCGACTAAATTATCAATGGTGGATCATGGAGGACGAACGTGAGAAAAAGCTCCGCGAGGAGTCCGAGCGGGCTTACCAGCGCTGGCTCGAGGAGAGCGGCAAAACCGAGGAACAGAAGGCACCCAAACCAAGCAAAAAACGACCCAACATAAAGCCGCGGGCAGTATTGAAATATCTGGTCCCATGCATCGCTTTCTTCGTGGCTGCATTTGGCTTTGGCTGGTTGTTTTCTTTATTTTCCCGGCTGCCAGGCTTCGGCACCATCCCCGAATGGGTTCTTTCTCTGGCGACCGCGCTGCTGGCGTGCGGAATCGCCACAGTGATCGGTCAAAGGTTCACGACCACAAAGCGCTCTCTCATCATCGCGACGGTTTGCCTGGCGGCCTTTATGGTTTTTTCATTTGTCCCAAAACCGCCGCACGTCGTTCTGCCTCCCCCTTCGGCGGTGCCGGAGGGGTACGTGGAGTTTTACTACCAGGCCAGCTTCACGTTCCTCGGCGGAGAAACAAGTACGATATCTAACGTTGAACTCTGGCTCCCGTGGCCTTACATAGATACAAAGGAAACTAGGCCTCTTGCGAAACCGGTAGGGTTGGACAACTGGTTACACGTGAGAGACGGACACTATAGTGCATCTGGTCCCCACGATTTATACAGTTATCTAGTAAATGTTCTGAAACCAAGTAAAGAAGAAATCAACATACTTGAGAATGATGGCATTCACTTGCATTTTGGAATGAATATTGAAAACGGAGTTTGGTCCGCCGACCGAATTATCAATCACGCAGAAGTTGAAAATTTAAAAATAGTTTATGAAGGGCAACAGGCTCCTTCGATTACGGCATACTTCGAACGCGCGCAGGATAAAACGATAGCCATGTTCCAAAAAATTATTGTCGAGGTTCCGGTGATGTTTTCGAGCGATACTGTTGTAGTGAAGTATCAGTTTCTCGTTCCAGAAGAAAACGCCTCGAAAGTGAGAGTTGACGACTGGATATATAGCTACACTGATTGGATTTTGAGTGGTGCTTATGAAAAGGGAAAAACTTGCGAGAATTCACCGGTGGTTTTTGCAGACTACGCCGGTGGTTCCATTCGCTGCAAGTTCACAGTTTCGCTCTGGAAAAATACTGACGGCAGCAGTTTCTTCGAAGTGGCAACTTACCAAAAAGAATGGAACTCGTGGCGCCCTGGCTTCAGAGTGTTAAGTTAATTCGGCTAGTTATGGAAAATAAACAGTCCAGCCAACGTCTTGATAGTATCGGTTCCCTTCTCCCCCATAGCCCGGAAAGTTCACCGAAGTTCCAGAAAGACGCGGATAAGTCGAACTAGCCCACGTCCCTGTGACCTTAACATTAGATATCGTAATTAACGTACCATTCGCGTTTGGTGTCGTACTTGTTGGTGACATAGAATAGCTGATAAAAAGACCGCCGTGATCAATATTAATATTAACAATCCCCCCGCTCCAGAACTGGTCGCCGTTGTTCCAGCCAAGTCCTATTGTTGCCTTTCCAGGTTGAACTTCTTGTTGGTTTGAAAGGGAATAAAAATTTGTTTTTCCCTCTTGCGCAGCGATGAAACCGAGATCCCCGGCCTGGAGGAACCTCCACTTCCCGATGTTGTAGTAGCCGGTTACCGAGACGGTTTGTCCGGAGCTCACAGTCACATTCTGGTTGCTCGGGGTGCGGTAGTAAGACACCGAACCGAAAGAGACAGTATAGCTCCCCGGGCTGACATCCCAGTAGGTTGGAGAACCGGAATAAACGGTTTTGGTCACCGAACCCACCGTCACCTGGGCACTGGAGGGAACGGGTGCATCGAGGCTGTTTATGGAAACGGCTATTCTCGTGACGAGGATTTGCAACGTGTATGTGGCTGAACTCGATGTCCCCCCGCTCGAAGCGGTGACGGTGATGTAATACGTCCCGGCGGAGGCTGAAGAATTTGTCGATATTGTCATCGTTGAGCTGAAATCATAGTTGCCCGATGATGGAGAAAAACTCACCGAAACGCCTGTGGGGACGTTTGACGCGGAGAGGCTTATCCCACTGAGATTGCTGTTAATGCTGACAGTGACGTTCGCGCTGTCGCCGCGCTGCACGCTGCCAGAATTCGGACTCAGACTTATGTTGATGTAGCTGCCGCCTCCACCACCAGAGGCATTTACGGTCAACATGTACACAGCGGAGCGTGACAGGCTGCCGCTGGTCCCGGTCACCGTTATGCTGTAGGTTCCGGTGGGTGTGGAGGAAGAGGTCGATATGGTCAGCGTCGAGTTGGCGCTGCCGTTAGCGGAGAGGCTAAGGGGGTTGGTCGAGAAGCTGGTGCTGGCGCCGGATGGCAGCCCGGAAGCGGAGAGGGTGACCGAACCGCTGAAGCCGTTCAGCGAGGTTGCGGTGATGATGGTGTTTGCCGAGTTACCCTGGGTGACCGAGCCCGAGTTCGGGTTCGCGCTCAGGCTGAAGTCGGGCGCTGACCCGACGTTGATCGTCTTTGTCACCGTCCCCGTAAGTCCATCGTCGTCCACCACGGTGAGGGTGACGAGGTAAATACCGTTTTGCGCGTACTGCTTGGACGGATTCCGTTTCGTCGAGGTGCTCCCGTCGCCGAACTGCCAGCTCCAGGAAACCACCCACCCGTCGCTGTCCCTGGAATTGTCCGTAAACTGCACCGAGACGCCCGGGGTGGGCTGAGAGGGAGAAAAGGTGAAGTCGGCCACCGGGCGCATCAGGATCGGCCAGGAGTTCCCCCTGGTGGTGAGGACATAGATGCGGTCGGCGCTCCTGTAGCTCTCCGGCACGCTGATCACCATCGTCGCGTTTATCACCAGTACGTTATCCGGTATGTCGACCCAGTAAATCGATTTGTTCGAGGAGAAGTAGTACCCCACGTAGCTGACGATGGCTGAGGTGTTGCCGTTATTGAGCACGAGGAACTTGGTGTACCTGCCCTGCGCGTCCTTTTCCTCCAGCTGCCAGCCGGTGAGGTGCTCGATCCCCTGCGCCGAGACGGGTGAAACAAGTAAAGACGTGAGCGCCGCGAGCAGCAGTGCCGCCGCAATGGTGCGCTTGACTCCCATAAACATCGAAGATAAGTGCCGGAAGGGCCTTTTTATTGATAAACAAAAAATTCAGAAAATTATCGACATTACCAGGCTGGAGAAAACCGGTATCAGCGAGATCGCCGCCGCCCCGAGAAAGGCGCTCAGCGCCACCCAGATGGTGTTCTTCGCTGTGTAGTCGGTCGCGTAGGCGGAGAGGAAGGCGACGCCGATGCTCGAGAACAGTATCACCGCATAGGACATCTCCGCAAAGACCGGCGGCGGAGAGATGAGCGCGCCGAGAGCGGAACCCACGGCTTCGCCCGTCTGCGGCGCCGAGATCCCCGAGAGCGTTCCCATCATCAGCCCCGAGATGACGGCGAGTATCAGCGGGGTCGCCAGGGAAATCATCCTGTGCATGCTGACCGTGCGCCTGGTCTCGTCGCGCGCCTCCTTGACCCTGGTGATGAACTCCGTCAGCAGCTCGGTCGACTTGGGAGAGAGCCCGCCCGACTCCGCGATCTGACCCAGGTGGAAGAATGCCATCCTGGTCAGCCAGCTCCTGCTGCGGACATCGATCTCGGCGAGGCGGTACCCGAGAGCGATCTTCTTCGTGACCTCCTCAAGGAGGCGGCGGAATGAGGGCGCATACGCTGGATTTTTCCTGAGGCGGGCTATTGCCTTCGTGATCGGATAGTTGAGCTTCTGAAATTCCGTCACGTCCCTCAGGAACTGCGGCAGAGAGCGCTCGTGGGCGGACACCTCCCTCCGCTGGAGCGCAACGGGAATGCCGTAGACGAGGCACCCCACGCCCACCGACAGGGAGACCGCCATCCAAAATGAGAAGAATATCAGCGCAAAAAAGGTGAGCGCCGCCAGCCCGAGCGCAAGCGGCAGGCTGCTGCTGTACTCGGTGTAGTCCCTAGGCTGCATCGCCCTGATCATCGAGTAGCAGGACGCCAGGACGATCGGGATGCCGAGCGAGAGAAAGCCGATCCCGAGCGTCACGATACCCTCCGGGACGAGGAAAAGCCCCATGAGGAGCATCGTCGGGACGATGAGCAGCGTCGTCAGGATGATCTCCATTATCGTCCCCACGTCCTTGGCGTAGCGATCGTACCTGTACCGGGTAAGGCGCAGGTGCTCGTCGGCCTTGGCCTCCAGGAAGCTCGAAACGTTCCCGCCCGAGTAGAACTCAGAGGTGTACCCGAGAAGCAGCTGGCGCATCCCCTGGTGCGGGTGCTCCCTGCCGAGCTTCTCGATGGCGCTCATGGGGCTCAGACCGAGCACCCTGAAGTAGCGCCTGGCCAGTAGCGCCGCGCGTTCGATCTGCCTGAAAATCCCCTTCCCGATCGTCGAGCAGAGCGACTCGAAGATGTTGAGGCCCGCGGACTGGGAGACCGCGGCGTGGACGGTGAAGAACGGCAGCTCGGCGTCGGTGGCGCGCCTGTAATCACCAACGGCCGACTTCAGCCTGAGCCAGGGCATAACAAAGACCAGAAGCGGAACGAAGAGAAGCGCGAGAAAGACCGGATGTAGAAAATAGGCAAGGAAGGGTGCCGCAACAGCCACGGGGATGCTGAGAAAGACGTAAAAGACGTGCTCGGCGGCGAAGCGGTAGGAGGAAATGGGCAGGGCGGCTTTCGGGATATAGTCCTTGATCGTTTGCGCGAGCTGAATCGCCGTCCTGCGGGCAAACTCCTTTTTCGAAACCCACCTGACCGGCAGCGGTTCGCGCGCCGGTTCTACCTCCGTCCTGCCCTTACCGCGCGGCTTCCTTATCGCGCTGAAGTAGTAAGCGATGCGCGCTCTAAGCGATACCGCGCGCGAGCGCTCCCGCTGTCGCTGCTGCGGGGTCGGCTGCTGCTGAGGAGGGGGCATTACCGGCGGCTGTTCCAGCTCTTTCTTCTGCCGCTTCACCTCCCGGATCCGGCGCGCTTTCCGGATGACCAGACCAATCGCCAGCAATGATAGCACCAGCGCAAGGGCAATGAAAAGCCAGAAGATCTCCGTCTCGTACACGTCATCACGCCCCTGAGTAGAACTCCCTGACCTTCTCCACGTACTGCTTATAGCCGAACACCTTGTGCCTGACCAGATCCTCCAGGAACTTCACCTTTCGCTGAAGCTCTCTCGCCAGGTTCTGCTCGCTCAGCCCCTGCGCCCTTGCGGCCTCCCGAAGCCGGCGCGACCTTTTAATCACCTCGGAGAGCTTGTTCGGAGAAAAGGAATCGTCGTAAACGTTGTACTCGAAGATGGTTGAGATCTCGGGCCGCCCGTCCTTCGTCGGGTTGATCTCGTAAACACCATTGACCCTGTACACGACCTCGCCGTTCGGCCGGAGCAACCGCGCGGCGACGGGCATGCACCATATCTGCAGGATGTCGGCGTCCTTGAGGTCCATGGGCGGCGCGCGCATCCTCGCTATCGCGGCCTCCGGAGAAAAGGAGTGAAAAGTGCTGGCGCATGAATGCCCCAGGGAGCTGGCGTGGGTGAGCGTCCTTATCTCCTCGCCCCTCACCTCACCGACCGCCACGTAGTCTGGCCGGTGACGCATGACCAGCTTGATGAGGTCGAAGAGGTCCACCTCGAAACGCTCCGAAGTCGCGAAGTGGACGGGGCGGGTGTGGAAGCGCTGCCAGTTCTCGTGGGGCAGGTTGAGCTCCATCACGTCCTCGACAGTTATGATCTTGGCGTTGGGATTGATCGAAGCGAGCAGCCCCTGCATGAGCGTCGTTTTGCCCCCGCCCACGGTTCCCAGGACCTGGACAAACCCGCGCATCTCGAACACCTGCCAGAGGTAAGCCGCCATGAGCGAGGTGAGCATCCGGCGCGCGATGAGATAAACCAGGCTGTACGGCTCCTCGGGAAACTTCCTTAGCGAGAATGTCGACCCGGGGTGGGTGATCTCGTCCCCGAAGGTCAGCGAGACGCGGTGCCCCTCGGGCGTGGTGACGTCCACCATCGGCACGGCGGCGGTCAGGGACTTGCCGAGCTTCTGGGCCAGCCTCAGGTTGAAGTTCTGCAGCTCCAGCTCCGAGTTGAAGGAAATGTTGGTCCGGAGCCAGTTGAGGTCGGCGAAGTCCCTGTGGACAACGTAGACGGGCTCGGTGTACCCGACGGAGGTTATCTCGGCGACGTTCGGGTCCATCACGGGGATGTGGAGCTTCCCGTATCCCAAACCGTCCCTTTCGATGAAGTAGCGGTATTTGGCGAAGCTTTTTCTCACCTCATCGAGCAGCCCGAGCTCCTCAGCCGCCCTCCAGATCGCGCCCTCGATGTACTTCGATACGTCCTTGTTCTCCACGGCCTCCGGCTCAAGGGCATAGATGAAGTTCTCAAACAGGTCGCGGTATATCTCCTTTTCACGCTCGCTCAGCGCCGGCTCGGATACCTCGTAGTGGCCTGTTTTTCCGTCGAAGGAGACAAAGACCTCCGCGGGACCAACCGGATACTGCGCAAGCTTCTTCCCATAGACCCTCGCCGAAAGAGATTCGACGGCGTACTCGGGAAGCACGCTTTTCGGTTGAAGGGATTTGAATGGATTGACCTTCGCCAGGATCTCCTTCAGCCTGCCCGCAGGGAAAATCTTGACCATTTTTACCGCAGGGGATAGAGTGTCCGCCATTTTTATTGATTAACACGCACCGGCTCATCCTGATGTACTTCCAGCGCCGGAACAGCACGCGTCGATGGGGTGGGCGCAGGTAGTTCCAAGCTCGTTTGTCTCTCGGTATCATTTACTGCACCCAGAAGACATTGCCGAGCTGGGTCACGATCCCGAGCCTGTCTGGCGGCTTTGTCCGTTCGCTCCCCACGCTTGTTGTTGGCTCCGGATCGACATATTTTCGCAGTATTACCCAGTCCACATCAAGGCTTCCTTGAGGATAATACAAGCTCGTGTGCCAGTGAGCGGTATTGAAAGAGACTTTTTCAGTTGTGTTTGGTATGTCAGACGTGCTCTCATAAACCAAAGTTCCGTCTTTAAACCACCTTATTTTGCTTCCAGTGTTGACAATACTTCTAATAGCCCAAGTATTTGGTGCATCCGAGCCAGATTTATTACCAGAACTCGTCCAAGTTGTATCCGCTGACGAATTGTGACCAAGTATGTGCCCGCTCTCACCTGAGCCAAGCAAAGCTCCGTAATTACTCCAAGAACCACCGGACACACGTGTTCTCAATCCCCATCCAGCATACCGATACCATCCGCTGCTGCCTGTCCCTCCCCAATTGGGATTGTTGATTCTTGCTGTGAGGATGGTGTTGGAACAAGAAAAAGAGTTGATTGAAACAACGTTTTGCTCGGTCGAACTTCCAGAGGAGCTTGGCCCACTCCTAAGTGATAGAATACCATTAGAAACAGTAACTGAGTTAGTTCCCGATACCCCGCAGGTAAATGCTTGCCATTTTGTTGTGTCCAAACTGGTTCCAAGAAAATCGTCATAGAGGAGAAACGCGGCATCTGCACTGCTTTGACTCGTCGCGTACGGGTTTCCGTAGTACTGTTTCAAGTTTGTCGTGGAAGCGTTCGCCCCAAGGGTCACGTCCGCGGGAAGCCTGACCCAGACGATGGCGTTTTCTCCTGGAATGTAGTTCTCAATCCAGTAGGAGCACACGAAAAACCCATCCGTGTTTTCCCACACATAGCGCAGATCTGAAAAATCTGGTTTCATTCCCGGGCGCCACTTAACCGCACAGTACCCCGAATTTTCCCAGATCTTTACGGTGTAATCTCCGGGCATACCGTTCGCGCCTGCAAACACCGTAACGGTGGTTTTATTTGACCAATTCTCATTCCACCATGCTTCGGACATGAACTCAGACCCAAAAATGGCTTTTTTCTCGCTGGCCTCCACAAAGAACGTGTCAATGTCGTGATAAACTAAGGAACCATTTTGTTCTTCGACCACCGCCACTATGGTGGAAGGCAATATTCCCTTATTGAAGATCTCTAAGCCATTTTCCGTCTTTGTTATTTTGAGGTCTTCGCGAAGCCGAAGTGCCTGAAGTTGCTGCGAGCGCGTTGATTTTTCAACAAGCCGTGAGTGTTCGACCACGACAACCGCCCCTAGGCTGAAGAAAAACGACATGGCGATCAGCAGCGCCGCAGCCATGATGGCGAAACCGCGCTCCTCCTTCATCGGCTCAACCTCCAGGTGTAGACCCCCTTGTTCTTCGTTATGATAGTTACGTCGAACTCAGCAACGCTGGGACTGGGAAACTCGATCGTGACAAATTTGCCGGCGGGGATGACCGTTCCATAGGCATTCCCGCTTGACGCATCTCTGACCACAAAATCGTAAATTTCCGTCCCGGAAACGAAGAGGCGGTCAATCTGCACGTCCTGGGTCCCGTAGTTGTACAGGTATACCTTGGTTATGGTGGTGGTGCTCTGGTTAGAAACGGAGGGCAGCTGGTTGATCCTGAAGACCCCCATCGCCCAGTCCGACCATTCGTAACCGTCGTAGACCCTGACCTGCACGTAGTAAGTGACACCCCTCGACAGAGAAGAACCGCCGTACACCACGCTGGTGCTGCTGGAAGAAACCTGCCCCGAGTTCCACTTGTTGTTGCCTCCCTGGCTCGTCCCGACCCATATCTCATACTTTGACTGTGAATCTCCATCCTGGTCGACGAAGGTCCAGCTAAACGTGGGGGTGAAGGTAGTTAGCCTCATCGGATTCGTCTGCCCTTGAGTTGAGAGGTTCACTGGGGACGGAAGCTGGTTGAGTTGGAAGGACGCCGGCTGAGACCAGTATCCCTCGAGATTTGTGGCATCCCAGAACTTGATGCGCCAGTAGTACGTCACGCCGCGGCTCAGAGGAGCACCGCCGTAGGTTATGTCCGGGCACCTCGATCCGCTCGCCGTTGGGGCCATGGAAGTGCCGCTGGCGCCCGAATCCCAGTGCGTCACTGTCGCAAAGCTGCTGTCGGTGGAGACCTGGATGCGGTATTTGATGGCGCTGTCGCCGTTGCCGTCGCCGGCATTGTTATCCGTGTGGATCGCAGAAAATGTGGGGGTGAACGTCGTCAGCCTCGTGGGATTCGATTGACCTTGGCAGAGAAGAGAGGTCGGGGGATTGGGAGGCGTATAGGCGCTCATGAACCGCCACCCGCTGTTATTCCCTCCATCCACTGAGTTGGCGCCAGCGTACCAAAACGCCCCGCCCGTGGCAACCGAATAGGAAAGCACCAAATAATCGCAGTTTACAATACCGCTCGCCTTCGAGAGGGTGTGCGTGGCCGACGTTGCGCTGGAGATCGTTATCATGCTCCCGGGCGCTCCAGTGGCCGTGAACGAATTTACCGTCGTGGTGGTGCCGGCGGTGAAGTAAACCGTTCCGCCCGCGTCGATCCTGAAGTCGTTGAAGGTGTTTGAACCAGTAATGGTAACCGTTCCCGCGGCCGCGTTCCAGAAATTGTAGTAGGTTCTTCCGCCGCCGGCAAACGTCTTCGCCGACGTGGAAGTGTTGGTGAGTTTTATGGTCGATGTCTCAGGATTGAGCGTGAGGTTGGTTGTGATACTGGTGTCCCAGACCGTCCCAGTAGATGTCAGCGACCAAGTCCCAGATCCCATCTTGATCGTCCGTGTATTTGGGTTGTTCGAAGAGAAGACGCCGATCACAACGTTGTAGTTGTTGGCGTCAAACGTCCCTCTGGAAACGGTTAAAATACGATTGTTGGTAATGAGGTCGCCCTGTAGCGTCAGGGTCCCCCCTGGAGCCTCGAGAGTTATGTTTTGTGTAAAGGTACAGCCCGCGGTAGTGAGCGTGTACGAGCCTCTGCCTCGGAACGTTATTGCGGATGTGCCGCTTATAGACATCGCCGAAGAAAGGGTCAGGCTACCAAAGATCGAGTTGGCAGTAGAAAAGTTCAGGGTCGGGCTGTTCTGTACCCCTGTGAAATTGATGTTCCTTCCCAATCGCGCGATGTTAGCATTTATCGTCTGTCCCGTCGAAGTTATCGAATTGGCATCGAAGTAAACGTCATCCTGCGGCAGGGGCACCGAAGCGCCAGACGCCCCACCTGAAGTGGCCGACCAGCGAGCTGTATCATACCAGTTACCGCCGTTTCCCACCCAGTACCTGTTTTTCGAGGCAGGGAAAGTAATTCCCGAGTTGCCTCCGCAGTCGCCCACATCATCGCGCGAACTGAAGTTCCAGTTTGCGGACCCCGCTCCAGCGATATCCATGAAATCCACATTGGAAACCGAAACGCTTGCTGCGGTTATGGTTCTCTGCATACCGGTTGAGTCGCTCGCGACCAGCAGCTGATACCGCCGGGAAACGCCGGTAAGGGTAAGCGTGCCCGTGACGGTTTGGTTGGCAGACAGGGACAAAGCGGCATCAGTACTGGATCCACCCGTCCTTTTCAAGTTGGTGAAGGTGTTTGCTCCAGAAAGTGTTTGTGAACCAGAAGCGTTCAACTGCACCTCATAGTAAGTCCTGCCGCCGCCGGTGAACGATCCAGTACACTTGATCACGGAAGTGCCGGCATCGAAGGTTAGGTTCGTCGTGGTGCTCAGGTTCCACGAGGTGCAGTTTATCGTGGACGCACCGAGAGTGAGCGTCCTCGTGTTGGAGTTGCTCGACGCAAAAGTCCCGCACGTCACCGTCTTACCGTTGGTGTTCAAGGAACCCCGTGTGAGCGTGATATTCGAGCTACCGTTGTTCCAGTCGTCCTGCAGGATCCACCCGCCCCCTGCGCCGTTGAATGTGACCGCATTTGCCGTACTCTTTCCGTTGAAGGTCAGAGTATTCCCAGTGGCGGTCGACGCAAAGGTGATCGCACCTGTGTAACTCCAGGTCATCCCGCCACCCAGCGTCAGAGAGCCGTAGATGTTCAGAGCCGCGCTCCCGGCAAGGGTCCCTGAGAAACCGGTAAAATCCAAATTGTAGGCGTAGGCAGCGCTGTCTATTGTCACTGTCCCGGAACCGCTGTTTGCATCGAAAAACACATCGAAATTAGAAATGGGAACTGAAGCACCGCCTTCCCCACCGGATAACACTGACCAGTGCGCATTGTCCGACCAGTTGCCCGTGCCCCCCACCCAATATCTGGCGGGATAACTTAAGGCGAGGTTATCGAAGTAGAACGTCACGCTGTTAGGGCCGTATTTGCTCACAAAAAAGCGAATGTAGTAAGCACCGGAACAGGAGGAAAGATCAATACCCCAGTTCTCCGTTATCTCACACGACCCGGTATAAGTAACACTTTTTATTGTGGTCCAACTGGAGTTATCTGGGCTTATTTGAACACCGACGGTGCACGTGTAAGAAGTGCCCTGCGGGATATTTGCTACGGCCTTCACACTCACCAACAGGGTCGAGCAAGAAAGCAGGTACCTGTTTTTACTCGTCAAATAAGCCAGTGTGGTCTCCTGCCATGTTTGCTGGATACTGGCATACAGCTTGTAAGAATAATTCCCTTCCACTTTCCAGTCGGTGGCCTGAGCACCAGAAGCGGATCCATGAGAGGACACGGACGCGGAATAAAACCAGTCCGAAACGTCCTCAAAGTTTTCAAGCACTAGGCTAGACGGATTGGGGCGAGACGTTTCTTCGGCGCCGATGGACACCGAAGGCTCCGGATTGACAAACTTCCGCGCTCTTATCTTATCAAACCAGAACGCTTCATAGTAACCGGAAGCCAGATTTAATCGCCGCATATAGAAATTTAAAATACCATTGCCAGTGTAGCTTGTCACGTCGAACTCTTGGTTCAAATAAGTCAAGTCTTGGTAGGTACTAATGCTCCACAAAACGTTATCGCCGATCCTAATAGCAAAATACGTCGTTTCACCAGTTCCGCTTGCATAGTAACCGTGTACACGATAATCCACTATCAGTTTTCCAACATTGGTAAAATCGAGGGTCTTTGCTAATTTAGCCCAATCATTACGTCCAGCACCAAAACCATAGAACCTATAACTTTGCGTTCCCTCTGTAAACCAGTCCGTACTAGGTCCACCGCTAAGCTGTCCGTAAGTATCCTGCTCAGTATAGGTCCAACCCGAAAAACCTGGTTCGAACCCCTCGAAGAACTCGAAGACAGAACTGCCGTTGCTTAGGCTGGCGGCATTTGGAGATCCATAGTACATATAAATCACGTGCGAGCCGTTGGCCGCCAGAGCATCCGGATCTTTGACCCAGATGACCGTCGAAGAGGTGTTTACACCACCGTCGATATAGTAATTCAGCAGGGTGGTTCCGTCCGCTTTGGTGAACCTTATGTCGCTGCAATCCGGCTTCATTTTCCCCGCGCTTATAAGCGAGGCGGTGTCTACAATAATTTTGATTTGGTAGTTGGCTGGCATTCCGTTTGAGCCGGCAGTAATTGTTATTGGCCTGCGGTAGACCCACCAACCATACAACCAGCCCTCGCCAGTTGCGGCGACCGAAGGCACGTGGCTCGAATTAATTAAAAAAACCAATGCCAAAGCGAACAAAAACAGTTTGCGCGTCCTCATCCTCATATCTCCTCACCTCACAACACAAAAGAGCTGGTAAACCAGTCCGTCCACTCGTAGCCGTCGAAGACCTTGATGCGGTAGTAGTACGTCACGCCCTTTGAGAGGGGATTCCCGTTGTAGAAAGCCACAGCGCTCGAGGATTCAACCACACCAGAGTCCCACAGCAACGTGGAGAACGTGTTGTTGGAAGCGAGCTGCACCTGGTACCTGACCTGCGGATCGCCGTCGGGATCACTGTACGACCAAACAAAGACCAGCCCGCCGGCGCTTGAAATGTAGACGTTGGAAAGCAATTCACCCTGCCTCGCCTCGGCCTCGCGCATGACGTCGATCAGCCCCTGCGCCCTAACCCCGGCCTTCTGCGCGTTGGCGAAGAGCACGTAGGTAACGGTGCCGAAGAGGGCAACCGTGATAATCAGAAATCCGATTATCTCGGAGAAGCCCCTCTTCTCCCGGAGCAGGCTTTTGCGGCTCATTTTTATCATAAAGTTTGACGAAGAGGGCTTTTTATTGGTTAACAAAAAAAAGAAAGGTGGGTTATGTTTTACCTTTCCTGTGTTTGCGCTCAGGCATGAGCGAACACAGTCATGGATTTCACCACGCTGCCGCCGGAGTAGGTTCCCGTGACCGTCACCACGTAGCCGGTGTTCGCAGTCCAGGATCCTGTGGTGTTTTCTCCAGTTACGGACATTCCCGACGCCAGTCCGCCTGAAGGAAGCGACACAGACAGCGTGACAGGGGTGCTATTTGTGGTTACGGTGATGGTAATGCTCGAGAAAGCGACGGACCCGATGTTTTTCACCGTCACGGTCGCCAGCCTGGTGTTTCCGGCCACGATAATGTCGGCGTACGTTATCTGGAGGTCGGCCCCGCCAGAAAGCGAACCGGCCTGACTGCGCATCACCTGGTAGACAATCGCTCCGCCGGCTACCGTTGCCGCGACCAGTATCAGCGTGGCTATCAGCGGCGAGATTCCGCGGGTTTCCTTGATGCTTCGCAAGCTCTCACCTCATTAAGAGTGGGCAACCACCACAGTGGTCTTCGTCACCGACCCGCCGCCAGCGACGTCTGCTGTGACCTTGATAACGCACTGCATGCCGGGATTTACGGTGCCTGTCAAAGATGTATTGCCCCCAGCTGTCTGCCCTGCGTTGAGGGAAGACGCAATTGAAATTGTTCCCAGCTGATTGCCCGCATTGTCATAAATTGTAGCAGCAACGTTGGAGAGAGCGAGCGTCCCCGTGTTCTGAACGGTTACCGTTGCGTTCTTAGTGGTTCCAACCACGAGGACGTCAGCGTATGATATCTGAAGGTCGGCGGTGTTGGAGAAAGATCCCGACTGGCTTCTCATCACTTGGTAGATAATCGCTCCGCCAGCTACCGTTGCCGCGACCAGTATCAGCGTCGCGATCAGTGGTGAAATCCCCCGAACTTCGCTTAAAATCTTCCTCATTTTTTCACCTGACATTCAGAGATTACACCCCTTTATATTGATTAACATCAAACGAAGGTGCGGATATTTCACAAGGTTTTCAAGAATGCGCAGTAATCAAGATAGTCTTGGCCCCTACAACTCTCCCATCTTCCAGAGCCCTGATAATGACACTATATTTCTGGCCCGAAACGATGCCTTGAACTTGGGAAGAAACACTAATGCTCTGTCCTGGCACTATCACGCCTGTTTTTAAAGTCAGCGGGCCTGATTTTTCGCGCTCCCACCACAAACGCGGATAATCATTTCCATTATCAATGTACCAAGTCTCGTTGGTGTGTTCAGAAAGTGTGGCGATGCTCCAGCCGCTTTCAAGGAAAGTGTTGATGTCCTTCATCTCACTGGTAGTCTTACCGACCCCTCCTGCACTGGTTGTTAGACCTGAAGTCTCTTTATCCCAAAAACTGTTTTCGACTGTACCGCTTGATCGCGAACCAATCAAACCGCCTTTCTCCTGTCCAGTAACAGGACCTGTAGAATAACAAAAACCCACGTACCCCGCATTAAGACGTCCAAGAAGACCGCCGCAACTATACAAACTTCCCAAAATCGTTGCATGTGAATAGCAGTTAATGATTGTGGGATTTCCACTATTGCCGGTGAGTCCAGCAATCCCACCAAGCGATTGATTACCGATTATTGTACCGTACGTAAAACAGTTCTCAACTACTCCTGGTGTTTCGAGAGCGCCTACTATAAGGCCTATTATCAACCCATTACTGATTGTTCCGGAAACACAACAATTAACTATTTTTCCCGAACAAGACCCAACGAGCCCGCCTATGCGAAGATAACCGCTTGCACTATAGACGCGTATATTTTCCAATCGAAGATTCTTCACCACTCCCGTTGACGCGAGCGTCGAAAACAGTCCGATATTGTTTGCCGTTCTGTTTATGTAAATCCCTACAATCTTGTGTCCTCTTCCATCTAGACTACCCTGAAAATTAAAAATCGGATTAAAACCCAAACCGTTATTCCAGTTTTCTGTTACAGAAGCATCTATATCGCACCCTAGAGCATAATGTGCCGTCGAATTGGCTGGAATTGCTTGTAACTGCTGGATCGTAGTGATGATGTATGGATCATCGGGAGTGCCCGACCCGGGTCCCGAACTTTCTTCCTTTTTCTCTCCGATAATAACTTCTGGAAAGATTATTTCGAAAGAAACCGGTGTGGAACCGGTGTTCTTAATATTTACATCAATAAAGGCGTTACTACCGACAACAAGTATTTCTGTGTTTGATATCTCAAAATCCGGTGTGCTGTTGGAAAACTTTGGTATTACTGAAAAAATGAGAGTTCCGCCCGCGACGGTCGCAGCAATAAGGACAAGCGCTGCTATAAGAGAAGATATGCCCCGTAAGTTTTTCAAGATCTGCTTCATGTGTATCACTAAAAGAGGAATATACCGTTTTTTATTAATTTACATTGTTTTTCTCTTTCTCATCCAGTTGATGAACACCATCCAGGCCGCCGCAAATATTCCGGCGGCGATGAGCCAGCCCCAGATGTTCATCTCGACTCCCGAAACGGGCGCCCAGGAAGCTATCCTCAGCTTCTGCGTCCTCGAAGCTCCCCAGGCGTTCGTGAGTTCGATGTATATCTCGGTCGGCGTGTCGGGAGTCTTGTCGAACGTTAGGATCTCTGTCGTCTCGTCAGATGCCACGGACGAAACGCCGAAGAACGAGCCGAGGGACACCAGCGACGTCATGGCCGGCGAGAAATCGCGCTGGAAGAGCAGGTCCCCCCTGTTGTCCAGGATGCGAACGCTCCGCAGACCGCCGCTCCTCGGCGGCGCGTGGATGCGCAGCTCCAGCCTTGAAGGCGTGTCGGAAACCACCTCTGCGACCATCCCCTCTCCGCTGAGGTTTATCTCGAAGCTGTACACGGTCTTGTTATCGAACGGTAGATTGACCATCTCCTGCCTGCCCCTGGCATTCTCCCCTGTAAACCACGCCCGCGCTTCGACGACGAAATAAGTCAGCCCGCGCCTCTTGATTTCAGCATTCTTCTGCCCTATTCCTGTTATGTGCTGTATCTCCCTGTTGTCCAGTCCCGTGTCCGTGATTATTACGTCGATCATGTAGTTGTCGAGGTTGGCGATGGAGAAGAGCGAAGCGCTGGCGGCAGGCAGCATCTCCCGCAGATCGAGACCGGAGACGAAGACGCGCAGCTCCGGTGGGATAAACTTCAGCGCATTTTCCAGAGCATTCTTCAGTTCATCCGGGTTCACGCCGAAAAGTTCTTTCATGAAAGGGGCAGCGACCCTCGCGTAGTCGCGCGCCATGTAGAGAAAGTTCTCGGCATCAAAAAAGGGAACGAAGCTCACGTCGAACCTCACCCTGCGGTCAACTATCCAGGCGTTGTCTAGGTAGAGCACCTGCGCATCATCCTCCGCAGCTTCCCTCGCCCAGGGAGCAAGCCTCCACGCCGTAACCTGGACCGGCTGACAGAGACCAAGCGGGCCCCACTCCAACCCCGTCCTGATCGCTCTGCCGTTGTTTGACGTCGACCAGAAGGAAAGGTCCAGAACAAGCGTCCCCTCACCGACGGCCAGCCACATCAGGGCTTCGTTCTGAATGGTGAACACAAACTTGTGGTACCTGTGCTCGCCGTCGAAGACAAGCGGCTTCTCTTCCGGGGTTAAGAATTCAAAGATAAGTTCGCTTCCCGTATTGATGCTTCTCTGCGTCAACCGCACATCGTTGAAATTCAGCCACCCGAAGGGGCCGGACCCATAGGCTTCCTGGTGGGTGTAGCACTGCTCCTTCACATTCTTTAAGGGGGTGTACTGCGCCGAAAGTCTGAAGTATCCACCGGGGGCAACGGTCTGGTCAGAATTGACTGTGATGGTGGCAATCTCCAGTTTGGTCATGCCGTTGTCGTACCTGAGCTCCTCAAAGTCTTCATACATCTCCGGGTCGCCGTTCTCGAGAAAGGATGGTTCGCCGTTGTCGTGGTACCGCTGCTGCGTTCCCAAAGAGCGGAGGGGCCAGGAAGCGTAGCCCTTGATCGATATCCCGTCCAGGAGCATCCGCTGGTCCAGAGACAGCTTGTTCTCGTTCTCCGGGTCGTACTGGTTGCCATCGTACCTGACGAGGATGGCAAACGGCATTTCGTAAGAGGAGTTCGCCGCCGTACCTGTGCAGAGATAGGGGATGACAACGAACCTCGGGTTGTAGGGGACGACGCAGATGCGGAGGCTGGCAATCAGCGTTGGTAGAAAAGTCGTTGCGCCCTGCTCCAGAACTGAAACGTCCGTCCGCGGCTCGGCGTTGTCCGTGACGTACCGGTAATATGCGATGATATTCAGCCTCCTCGCCGGCGTTAGCGTAATCTTCACAGAAGGCGGCGCCAGCACGTTCTCCGGGGACTGCTCGAAAGAAATGGTGTACTCCCCCTGCTCGAGTGAATAAGATCCGGTGCCGCTTCCAAGCAAAAATTCGTTAAAGTAAATTTTTCTCGTGTTGAAGATGCTGCCGTTCTCGTCCACTATGGTGATGTCAACGATGCCGTTCTTCGGATAAAGCGCGAATCTTATTTCCTGCAACCCGGAACCGGCGTCGTTTCTGATCTGAAGGTCTTCCTTTAAGTCAAATGTGTCGCCGACCCTCACCACCTCCGTCACCACAGCCCCTGAAACGACCACCCAATCTTCGTAACCGCCGGAACGCCTGCCTGCAATGCGAACCCTGAGCGCATCCCCGGGGTAAAACGTGCGGTCGGTGTTGTGGGTCGGCTGCCCATATCGTTTCGGCATGTCGTCCCAGAGCACGCTGACGTAAATTCGGGAACCGTCCGGACCGCTGGCGGAAGCCGAGTAGACGGCGTCTTTGAGCCCGGGCGGTGCTGGCTCTCCGGCGGCTTGAACGGGGCTCACCGGAACAAGCAGGCCGCCCGCCAGCAGAACCAGCAGGAAAAGGGCAGCTGCCTTCAATCCACCATCTCCTCAATTTTATTTGAGCCGCAGACGACGCAGTACACTTCGCGCGTCTTCAGGTCGACAGCAAAAAGCTGGCCGTCGCAGTTGCGGCAGTTGAGGCAGAGAAAGATCATCTCTCTTCCACCGTCATCGTTCCGTTCTTTTTTCTTACAAACACCAGCCTGCTGTACTCCTTTCCTGAGGATGCATGAACGGTAACAAGATATGCCAAGGTAGCAATGAGAGCAACACCATTTGCGACAATGAAAACGGCAAAAAGTATGATACTGTCTCTCTGAAACAGCTCTCCTATCGCAACGGCGCCCGCAAAAAACTCAGCCGCAAACACCAGAAGAAAAGCAAATAAGACGACCATGTTGTTATTGTCGTTTTTCATCGCCACCGACCTCAAGCGCGGAGAACAATGTTTCTTATCTTTTCCGCAACACCGAGGGGATCCTTTACTCCCCAGAAGCTCACACCGAGAAAGAGGGTTCCTGCGGTGTCGAAACGCACCTCGCCAATGTGTAGGAGACGATCGATGAAATTCTGATTGACGACGATGTCCGTCACCTTGCGCAGCGGCGCCTCGGATCTGTGGCGCACGAAAAAGCTGAACTCGGAGCGGACAACTGAGCTGGTGACGACGAAACGCCAGGCGCGCTGGAAGAAGAGGGGCAGGATGAACATCGCCGAACAGAACGGCAACACGAGACCAAAGACCCAGAGGGGAAGCCCCAGGGTCAAAGCGACAGTGGCCGTCAGTGCCAGTGCCAGCACTCCGGCCACGTAGAAGCCGTAGAACGCGGCGAGCTCGGGCGATCCCTCCCAGATGGTCTTTTCCATTCAACCACCTCTCTGCTTTTTCGCGATCTCCCGGCACTCCCTGGCGCGGTTGTCGTCTTCGTTTTCAGTCAGTCTGAACAGGTTGTCGATATATCCCTGAATGAGCAAGCTGACCGCCTCTGCCCGGGAACCGTAAAGGCCGCTCTTGATCAGGCGGTCTATGAATTCAACCACAGGTAAAGGCAGCTTCACCACAATGGTCGCGCCGTCTGAGTTTTTTCTCATGTTAGTTCCCCCATCTCGGTTTCGGACGGCCCTTTTTGTGGCTTAACATCCTCTTTTATTTCCACCGGCACCCTAGCCTCAGAGAAGTAGAAGTGGCCGACCTCGGGCTTGTTTGGCAGCGAAACGATGAGCGGCAGCTCGCTGATCGTCAGCGCTATCGTCTTCCGCATGCGCCAGGCGGACCTCAAGACCAGCGGAATGATAAAGGCGAGGATGAGAAGCGCCTGGTCGAAGGGGCTGTCCAGGGCGCCCAGGGGGTTCCAGGCGCCGATGCCCCACAGGAAGACCAGAAAGAGAGGAAAGGAAATTATCACCATCAGCCTGACCAGGCCCTTCAGCTCCTGCAAGCTCGGATCAACCCGCGAGCCAGAGAAGAAATCTGCAAGGTGTTTGAGCCGGCCCCGCGAGCCAGAGAATAACCTTGCAAGGCGTCCGAGCCGACCCGTTTTTTCGGCGGTTTGAGAGCGGACACACTTCCTGATCCTGAAAACTTTGAACCGGTTGGAGGGGAAGGTGAGGGAAGAGACGATCGCCCGGATCTGCTCCTGTGTGCCGTAAGCCCGGAAATCGCAGGAGAACCAGGGCAGGGACGCACGCTTCATCACCTCCTGTTGCGCCCTCACGTCGATGGTTTGAAGGGGCTGCCTCTCCTCCTCAACACCGTCCGGCTTTCCCATACGCGCCATGTTCCTCATGAAACCGCCGAAGTGGTAGGACAGCGCGCCACCCACCGAACTCCCGTCCCTAGCGCCGGGCATCTTCAGGTGGATCGGGGCTCTATCGTTTCGCCTCACCACGATCCGCAGCGCCCCTCCGGACAGGATCGCAGCGTGAATATTTTTCGGGACGTCGACGAACTGCTCAAAGGAGCGCTCGTACGTCGGCTGCTCGGGGAAGAGCGGTTTGGATCCGTAGTGAGTGGCAAGTTCCAGCTCGGCCTCAAATGGATACTCAATAGATACGTCGGGCTCGCACCAGACGAGCTTCCCGTTCTCAAAAGAAAGGTCAATTTCCTCGACCGCGAACTTCGCCGCCTGGAGGACATTCTTCGCCAGCTCTTTCGTGGTGGAATCGGGGCATTTGAGAAAGTACCGCACCACGCGTCTCGGAAATGGCACCTGGCCGCCGAGCTCGGAGGGATCGGGTCCGGCCGCCATGAGAAACTCGAAGGTCTGCCCAGAACCGACCATCATGTTGACCAGATCGAGGAAATTGGCCACGCGCATCTCCTGGCCGACGAAGGGCCTGACCTCAAGCCAGAGGCTCTCCGCCGGTGGCTTTGCCGACATGGTGATCTTTTTCACGAACTCCGCTTTTGCCCCAACGTCACCCTGTTCCGGGGCTGTCCTGGGGGAAGCCTCCGAAGGACTTGTCTCTTCTTTTTTCGCTTCCGCCCCCGCTTCAAGTTGGGTGAGTATGTTTTTGCCAAACAGCGATATTTCGGTTGAATATGGTTTTTCAGGATAGGTGATTATCGTCTCCGCAGGCATGCCTGCCTTCTTTCCTCTCGGTGCCCGTGGCTTTTTGGTGCGCTGTGACTTTTTGGATCTCGGGCGCCGTGGCTTTTTTGGCCTGCTTTTGGAAGCGGACTTCTTTTTCATCTACAGCGCCTCCGTTGGCTTTGTCGTGAACCTCGCGTGCTCCTCCGGGGTGCTCATGAAGCGGATCGGAACGCGGATGCCCTTCGAGAGGAGTATGGCTTCACCCTGGGAGAAATTTGTGCACTGTTCGATCTCAAAGTCGGTGAGGTCGAAGGCCTCTCGAATCAGGTTCGCCGATGCCTCGTCCTGGTTGAACAGGATCTTCGTGGCGCAGTTCTCGATGACCGCCTTGCACTTCTCCGAGGCGAACACATCGGCGGGACGCTGAGAGCAGAGCACGAAGAGCACGTTCCGCTTGCGCCCGCGCCTGGCGACGGACTCAAGGAAACTCGCGGAGATGGGCAACTGGGAGTACAGCCACACCTCGTCCACTATCACGACCTTGAGGCGTTCGCGGGGCATCTCCTCTATGCGCTTCCAGATTTTTCCAAAGATCAGCAGGCTGGCCAGGTGCAGCGCCCCTTTCTCCCTCGAGACCTGAATGGCCTGGTGGAGCTCCCGGAAGGAGAAGATCGCCCTGTCCTTGATCGGCTCCGGCTTCCCGCTGAAGAGGAAGCTGTTGGTTCCCTTCAGTAGCCCGTCCAGCCGTTTCCTCAAGGCTTTGCCGACGTTTTTGTACAGGTCCTGAAGGGAGCTGGACCTCTGGACCGCCACCTGCAGCTCCGATAGCATGTCGGGATCGTCCGCCACGCCGAGCAGATCGGAGAGAATGTTGAGCACCATGTCCTTGGCGCCGGGGAAGAGCAGAAAAGGATCCAGTCCAAGTTTGCGCGACCTCCCCACGTGGACGACCTGGGCGGTCAGGTCGACTGGGAGCATGGCGCGCGCGTACTCGTTTTCCGGGTCAATGATGAAAAAGGCGGTGTCGGGGTCGCGCTCCAGTAGCCTGGTGAGGAGCGTCTTGGCGGCGTATGAGTTGTGGACGATGATATCATTTGCGACGAAGTTGTGTGTCGGGTTCATCGAAAGATCATAGGTCGGTTCTTTGCCGGCGTAGGTCACCGACACCACCTCATCCCAGAAGATGTCGCTTTCGGCCAGCGCGCGTAATTCTTCTGAACCCAGAGCTTCAGCAAAGAATTTTAACAAGGGCCTACTTGGACAGTGTAAGAAATAAGACGATAACCCTTTCTTATTTTTCAAACCGCGTTGATGACTGATCTCTTTCCATGTCTTTTCCTTTTCTTGTTTGATTGCGCGCACTCTTGACCACACCTCTTTTGGAATGGTGTCCACGTTGGTGTTGCTGTGCTTGGACATGCATGCATTTTTGATTGCTTCAAAATCCTTTCTCTGAAAATCGCCTATCTCCTCTAAAAATTTCTTGGCCATTTCCAAATTCTGAATCTCCACCAAGTAAGCGGGCTGTTTTTTAGTCTTCTTTTCTCTCAATTTAGCCACAACCCCGAAACGGAGGAGCAGGTGCTGAACTTGTGTCGCTATTTTTTCTGATGAAGAAGAGTACCCAATGTTTACCTTGCCCCCTGTGAAGGTCGCCCAACCATCGCACGCAAACAACCGATTCAGAAAGAGGGCGAGTTTCTCCTTTTTCAACCTGAAGACGACCGAAGGAATCTCCTTTTCATATGAAAGTTTACCATGGATATTCAACTCCTTTAGCCACTTCCTAAACTCAGTTTTAACGATGATTGGTCTATAAACTCCCGCTTTTTTGAGATTGAAAACGACTGCTTCGCGGGTACAGTGAAATACTGTAGAAATTTGCAACGGAGAAAGCCCAGCTTTATAAAGAGCGATCTGTGTTTCAATTTTCTTTTTTCGATCTTTTTTCGCTTCTTCGATTTGAGCACGAAAGAGTTCGATCACTGAAGAGGGATCGCTTACAAAGTTTGAAGGGCGAGAACCGGTGACGAATACCTCTTTCGCTTTTCCTTTTATAACAGTTCGAACGTAAGTTGAATGAAACCTTGAAACACACTCAATAAAATCTTTTATAGTATTTTCATCACTGTCGGTGAACCTTATTGTCCCTTTCTTTGGAGCACAACCGTCAGCGAGCATGTACGCTAAAGCTTTAACTTGATAATCGGGCATGTCCTCGTTACCGAAGACGGGTATGACACGGGGGACCGCTATCCTCTCCCCTTTCCTGAGGTCTTTGCAGGCCTTCCATCCAGAAATGGTCAGAAACGGATGCTCCGCGGTTACTCTGATCTTCTTTCCAAGCCTTGTTCTGAGCTCATACACGTCCTGGAAGCCGTTTTCGTAGTAAGCAATCGGTTTTTCCGCAGCCAGCTTCAGGTCCGAACCGAGGGTCAAAACCTTTCCTTCCTTTTTGTTCACGACCTGGTCGATTCGGACAAGGTCTCCGGTCTCGGGATTAACTATTAGAGTGGAACCCGCAACGCACTTCCCCGCGCCGGAAACACCTATGACGGCTATGTTCTGGTTCATCCTCAGGTACGGGTCGAAGATCACGGGCGCGCCGGTCATCCTGTTTACCCCGAGACAGACGCCGCCCGGGGTCTCGATCATGTCCGCGCTGACGAACGGGAAAAAAGCACCCAGCGTCACGGTGTCGGCGTAGAGAACTTTCCCCAGGTCACCGCGCAGCAGATCGTCCTGGACGAAAAGCGGCGCGTCGATGTAGATCAGCTTCCCCCTGCAGTGCGAGCGCAGCCTCTTCATCCTCTCGCTGAGTTCGGCCTCGGTGCTCCCCCCGACCGTGATGTTCGCGATCACCTGGAAAAGCCTGGACTCGCCCATCGTCAGGCGATTGAGCGCTTCCTGCGCCATCTGCCCCTCGGCGATCTCCTGCTGCTGGACACGGCCGCCGTACGCGAAGCCGAGCTTGAGCCTGTAGTGCTTTTCGAGCTTCGCCACAGCATCGCCCTGCGGAAGCGGCTTCACGCTCAGGACGATCCTGTCGACAATCCCGTAGAGCTCGCAGAGAAATCCCTCGATGAGCGTCTGAGGCAGCTCGCAGACGGTGGCGGTCCGGAGCGTGCGCCCTCCCTCGACGGCGACGAAGGACTTGGTCACATGAACCTGGTTCGGGTAGGGAATTTCCGTGGTGCGCTGGTAGCTCAGCCCGGCCGTTTCGAGCTGAGCCTCCAGGGGCTCCTCCGCCAGGACGAAGAACCTGAAGTACTCAGTTCTAAACGCTGTTCCTCCGATCTCCACTTCCTTCGACGACCGCACGGCCATTATCTTGACGGGAGTGTCGAGCGAGTTGAGGAAGCTCCTGAAGCCGTTGACGATCCGGTCCTGCTCTTTGTCCGGGAGGGAAATGAAGTTCATCGGAAAGAGCTCGTAGACGTACAGCCGCTCGAGCACTTTCTTCTCCTCTTCCTCCTCTTTGGACGGCGCCTCCTTGAGCTGGGCGCGCTCGGCTTTCTCTTCAGGGTTTTTTGCTCCGGGGCTCTCCTGCTCTTTTGGACCACCGGCCTCGACCCTGATCGCCTCAACCACGACCTTGCTCCCCTTCAGTTTAACGGTCAGGTTGAATGCCCCGGGTTGTGGTGGAGTGAAAACAATCGAGTACGCGCCGTCCTTATCCGTGCGTCCGGTGTCGTACGGCTTGCCGTCGACCTCGACATCGTACACGGCGTTCGCGAGGCGCCTGCCCGTCGACGGGTCGAAGAGAACGCCGACGATGCGGGTCGGCTCTCCGAGTGGGACTATCATCGGTTTGGCACCAATGGCAGGCGCGGGTCCTTTTCGCTTTGCTGGTTTTGCGCCGGCCATCACGGTCGGTTTCCGGAAGCCGAACGCTTTGCGAACGAAATAATACAGGTACCACTCCGGCGCAAAGACCCTGCCCCTGCGCACGAGGAGGGCGGCGCAGACCGCGAAGACCGCCGCAGCGCCGAAGAGCATATACAGGGGATCGGAAAAGAAAAGAGGTACAATTACTGTGCCCGCGAAGTACGCCATCCCCACGCAGAAAAGCAGCACGATGAGCTGCCTTGGGGTGAGCCTCATCAACTTGAAATCGAACAGAGGCACATTGTAGTAGCCCATATCGGCAAACCAGGTTGTCCTGATCACGCGCGGCATACTATCGTAAAATCAGGGAAAGAGCCGATTTTTATGGAGAAACATTGGTTTTCCCCAAGGTAAATCAGGCTCTCTATTTGGACACAACTTTCAATATCGAAACGCGCGAGAGCGACACGGCCCTCGCGATTTCCTCCTGCGTCACGCTCCTGTCGCTCGCCTCGTAGATGGCGGCCGAGATCATCTTCAGCGCTTCCTTTTCGGTAACGGCTTCTGCGGTCTTCAGCCTCTCCAAGACGCGCTGCTTCACAGTTTCGCTGATCCCCAGCTTGGCGGCAATATTGTTCATTACGGACATTGGTGAGACCGGGGGCGGCCTGAGCGGGAAGTGCTTCGCCAGTTCAAGGTATGCGTTCCTCAGCTTTTCCAGGCTGGCGCCACACGCAGATGCAAATTCCTTCAGATCTCTGCGGATGCTAAACTCCCTGCAGGCAAGATAAACGGCTGCCACCGCCACACACTCTGCGGGATACCCCCTGAAGGTCTTTTTTGTCGCCTTGCGGTAGAGGAGGGCAGCCCGTTCATTGATGTACCGCGGCAGGCCGAGGTTGTAACATATCGTTTTTTGTACCTGTAGGGCACGAATGAGCGACCGGTCGTGATTTTCGAGCCGCTGATCCCACTTTCTCAGGCGGCGGAACTTCGCCCTGCTCTCCGGCGAAAGTCCTTTTCCACGCGCGTCGCTGTCATCCCAGCCCACCATGGAGCTTATGCCGCGGTCGTGCAGAGTCTCCGAAATGGGGGGCCCGGTGTGTTTTTTCTTTTCTCCCTCGAACGCGCGCCAGTCAGGCCCCGTGTCAACGATGCGTTCCTGAACGATGAAACCGCAGCTGGTGCAGATGAGCTCGCCGCGGTCATGATCCTGCACGAACTTGGTACCGCCGCACTGCGGGCAGGCTTCCCTGTGAGACAATCAACCACCCGCGGCATCGTCCTCACCTTTTCCACCTCCTTTCCTGTTCCTTTCCCGCGCCTCGAAGTACGCCTCGCGCGCTAGGGCCAAGCTGATAAGCAGCCATGCCGCGAGGGCGAGCGCGGCCGCCTGGTAGAAATCGTATTGCGCCAGGCCTGCGCTGAGTGATATGATCATCGTGAAGAGGAGCAAAGACACACCCAAAAAGAGCCGGCGGCCGGCGTAGACAAAGCCGGCGCCCCAGATGAAGAAGTTGAGAAACGCGGCGAGCCAGGGGTTCCGGCGCCCGAACGCCCTTTTCAAGTGCTTCTTGATTTCAGAGGAGTTCAATCTCAATCGCCTCGGCATTCAATTTTTCCTTCTGTGTTTCGGACCGCCCGGCGAACGTACAGATCTGCCCGAACTCGCAGTCGCGGCACATCCACGCCGGGCAGGGCGGCAGGAGCGACGGGTTGTTGGTTGCCATGGCCTTCTCGAGCAGCTGCTTTCTGCCAAGCATTTCGGCGCGTATCGCCTCCAGGTCGCCCGGATCCACGTCAAATACCTGGAGCGCCGGCGCCGTGCGCCGCTGGTCGCCCTCCCTCAGACCCAAGTAAAACAGCCAGAGCTGCGCGCGCGTGCTGCCGGTCATGGCGCAGTAGTACTTGATCTGGAGGATCCACTCCTGGTGGTCGTGGGCAATGCGCTCTGGTGTCAGGAGCGTCTGTATTCTGGTGGTTTTGATCTCGATGACACTGTCCTGGAAAATATCTACCGTGCCGCGTATACCCATCCACTCCACCGAAACCTCACGGTACTGCGGCTGCGCGGCGAGCATCTGGATTATGGAATGGTGCCCTCTCCCGGCCATGAAGAACCCTACAAGCCTGTCGGAGAGCGCCGCTTCTGGATATTTGGTTCGGTAGTAGTGCTTCAGGGGGTATATCAGGCTGCTGACGTGGATCCCCTCGCGCTGCCTGCTCAAGTGGCGCCTGGCCGCCTCGAGGATCTGGTCGCGGACGGTGGTGTTTTCTGTTATCATTCTGAACCCTCCGCTTGCTTTTTAGCCGAACCGCCTCCCAGAGGTTTCAGCTCGACAAATCCGAAGCGCCGTTGGAGTTCCAACGCTTCAGGTGTCGGAAGTACCAGTGCCGTGCCCTTAGCTATCGGATCTTTTAGCGTAGGGACAATTTGGCCGGGGTAGTCCTCTGTAAAAGTTACCAAGTACGAGCCGGCCGTTTCCGCCCTGCTTCCCCCGTCCCCGGGGCTGCCTACAAACTCAACCCAGCCCTTCTGCCTGAATTCTTCCGCCAGCGCCAGCGGTAGTTCTTTGACATCGCCGGCTACAAAGGGCCCCAGGATGGTTTTGCTTTTATCTTCTGGGTCCTGGACCTCCACGGCTTCGACATTTGCGACAAAACGGCAGAGAACATTTTGGGACAGATATCCAAGTAAATTTGAAAATTTTTGACCATTTGTTTTTTCGGCGGTGGAATTTTGAATTTTTTCTAACAGGAGTTTTGCTTTACAATTTGTTTCAAGACAGGAAAGACAGAAA
>JACIWF010000030.1 GCA_014361095.1 Hadesarchaea archaeon
CTCCCTTCTTGCTTTTGAAGAGGGGGCACCGAAAGTATTTTGGGTACTGAAGTTTTTCGGCCGTTGCCATGCTTTCACCATACGTATTTTAGCCGAAGTCCACTTTTTCGACTTTACACCGGTTTCGCGCGTGTTTTGCCATATAAACGATTCGTATGCATTGTATACGGTAAGCATGAGCACCTCGATAAGGGTCAGGCCGGAGACGAAGGCGCGTCTTGACAGGTTCGGGCGCAAGAACCAGAGCTACGACCAGCTGCTGAACGAACTTATGGACAGGATCGAGTACCCGGATGATCCCGCCACCCCAAAACAGGTCGAGCTGCTAAAGTCGCTCAGGGTTGAGGTTCCACCCGGGCTGACGAAGCGATGCGCGTCACTTGTCATCGGTGCAATTATAGCAACAAGAAAGCAGAGTCAAAATGAGAGATGACACCGACGTTGTTTCAAGTGACCTTTCGGTACTTCATGTTAAGCAATATAAATCCCATACACTCTATCCCCTGCGGTAAATATGGACGAAGAGACCGTTCGAATCCGGCTTGACCTCCCGAAAAAGCTGTACCATGAGGCGAGGGCGGAGGTCGAGAGGTATCGTGCGAGAAATGACCCGAGGATCAGAAACCTCAGCGATCTGGTGATGATAGCCCTCGAAAAAATAACGCGGGGTGAGAAAAGTGAATGAAGTGTTTGCCGAGGCGCTGTTCCTAGTCTGGCTTCTGGTGTTCCTGGCCTCGCTGGTCAGGTTCCTCGTTAGAGCGCAGACTCCCCAGGAGCACGACGCCGCGATGCGCATACTGACCGGTTGCATCATCGGCGGCATACTGATAGTCATTGGTCCGAGCATCGGAATGTGGATTACCGGTCTGAAGACCTACGAACTAAGGACAACGTACTTGGACCTTAAATCGGGAACATACTACTACACGGGGAACGATATCACTTCCGATGCCGATCTGAAGAAGGCAATTGATGATGGCAGGGCTCTTCCGTCAGGTACGGGGCGTGTCCTTGACGCTGTGCTGGGCTTACTCAGAGTCATCGGCGGTCTAGTGGTCGTCGTGGGTCTCCTGTGGGGAGGCATCTCGCTTCGGGTCAGCTCCAAGGCGGTCGCGGCATGGGTACCGTCAGGACGCTAGGCTTCGCTGCCGGCGTCGTGGCAGCCTTTCTGGCAGGTATGACTGCAGCCCAGGCCGTTGAGCTGCTGGTACCTTTTCTTTTTTCTCTCTGGTTTCTTGCCTTCTTCTTAGACGCCGCCACGACCAGGGAGATTTACCGACTCTCACCGAGGGCGTTTGAGCTGTGTGAGACTAACAGGGTCTTCGTTGCCCTTGTCCAGCGCACGAATATATCCCTTGCGTTTCTCTTGTTTTTCATGGTCGTGGAAATCCCCTGTTTAGCGTTCATTTCTTTCGTAATTGCACCCGCACTTGGCTCCTTTCTCTTCGGTGGTGTTTCCACTGAAGCGTGTCTGGGTGCCAGTGCGACGGGGCTGGCCCTAGCTCACGCGTACGCCTGGAGGGAGAGTGCCAAGACGGCCAGAGTTCTGAGAGGGAGGAAAGGTGATCGTCGATGCTGAGGTGTTTTTATGATGATTCTGTGGCTTGTCATGGAATCCATGGTTGCGTTCGTTATCGGCTATGCGATTGCCGCGTACGGTGCGAGCTACCGGTTTATTATCATTTTTTCGCTCTTTGCTCTGCTTCTCGCGTACTGTTTCGACCCCTACGTTTCGAGCTATTTCCGGGAAAATCAGGCCTGGCTGATTGTTTCCAACGTGACGGTGGTACTGTACTTTATCGCGGGCTGGCTGTTTTACTTTCCGAAGAGAGCTTGTCGGAGGCGACCGAAAACGTCGGCTAAAAATGACTTGGTGAGAGAGAATGGCGAATAAGACGTTTGCAGGTTATTTGGTTCTGAACTGGAAGACAGGCGCCATAAAGGTGCTGAAGCGGAGATCAAAGCGGACCAACCCCTTTGAGATACTGATCCGCTTTACGATAGAGGTCGTGTTGCCCGAGACGGAAGAACACGAAATAAGCGGAAAAATTGTGATCCCGGAGGAGCAGGTAGCGGAGATGGTCTTCGAGAAACTCAAGGAGGAATGAATGTGAAAAAAGATGAAAGAAAATTGCAGCTTGAGAAGATCAAGCTCATGCGCGAGACGCTCAAGCAGCTGAAGAAAATTGAGGAACACCTGCGCGCAATGAGAAAAGGACAACACAAGTAAAGCTGAGAAAATGGCTCCCAGGTTATTGACGGCGCTCGAGCGAGAGGCCCTCGACATGGGGCTGAAACTGAGGCCGGAATTCGTTGCCGAAGAAACTTCCGTCCGTCCACCGATTTTGCCCGGCGTCTCTCGCAGGTTCGGCGGCACCGTGAAAATACCGAGGGCCTTTCTCAGGATTTTTTCCAAAGATGAGCTCCGGTGCATATTTCTCCATGAGGTGGCGCACGTGAAATTTAGGCACTTGCTGAAGGACATGGCTTTTGCGGCGGTCCTGCTTCCCTTCGCTCTGGCGTTGACCTGGGGAAACGACCTGTTTTTCCTCCCCTCCATCTTCGCCGTCGGTGTCATCGTGCTCGCGTTCCACAGGAGGTTCGAGTTCGAGGCCGACAGATTTGCCGCAGATAGGGTTTCTCGTGAGGCGATGATCGACGTGCTCAAAAAGGTGAAAGGACGCTACGGGGAAGGAGGGCTGCTCAACAAAATCTCACACCCCGGCGTTCAAAAGAGGATCCAACGCCTGAGACGATGATGGAGTCGCACGCTATCCCTGCTGTTCTTGCGCTGGCGGCTGTTCTTATCGCCACCTATACCGATCTGCGGGAGCGAATCATCCCGAACTGGCTCACGGTCTCGTTCACGGCCGCCGGTATCGCGTTTCACGGTTTTCTTGGCGCTTTTCAGGGCGATTTATTCGTCGCCGTTTCCGGGGCGCTCGGTGCGTCAATATCGTTTGCCATCGGGTACGTTCTGTGGAGAGCTGGCGGCTGGGCAGGAGGGGACGTCAAGCTCTTTACGGCTCTGGGATCGCTCTTGTTCAACTACAAGATGCCGGCCGGAAATCCGATCTATCCGGTGCCGCTGACAATCCTCTTCAACGGAATTGTCGCCGCCGCGCCTTTTCTCTTCATCTATGTCTTGATTCTCCGTAGCCGCAGGCAAGGTGTCCTTTTTGCCCGAGTTCGCGTTGGGGACCTGAAGGAAGGCATGATCCCGGCCGAGGCTGTTTTTGAAAGAAACGGCACCGTCTACAGAAGTTCCGTTTTGCCAAATACTGGGCATCGGATCAAAATTTATGCCAATCCAAAAAGGATGGAGGGGCTGACGGTTTATCAGATCCGCGCCCTCAAGCGTCTTTTCCGCGAAAGGAAGATCGACGGTACGATCAGGATCAAGAGGTGTTTGCCGTTTGCGCCCGTCCTCGCCGCCGGCACTCTTATCACCGTCCTTTACGGCGACCTGTACTGGCTTTTCCTGACGGGTGTTCTGGCATAAAAAGGGGGTTTCACCAACAAATTTCGATGAGAACACGAAAGCGAGCTTGCGGTAACCTCCGGGCAAGGGTTGGGTCTTTCTTCGCGTGCCTAGAGGGGAAAATATTCGGAAAACGAGCACAGCTCGGTTTATTTGGCCTGGATGCCGGGCTGACGATCGCTTTCATTATTGCGATTATGACCGGGGCGGCGATCGCGCTGACGAAGGGACTTCCCGCCATCTTTAAAGCCATTGCTGACGGGCTTGATTTTGCGCCGCTTCTCATACACATACCGGGAATCGCCGGGCAACCTTTCTTCAACGAGACGATGTCGTCGGCGCTTCTACCCGCCGGCCCCGTAGGTATTTTTTCGGTTTCGACGGTGATGGGGGAGCTCTTCGGAAAGTTCCAGCTCATCGCCCTCGCCGGCTTCATTGTCGCGGTGATCATCATGGGCATAACCTATGCCTCGGAGCAGTTCAATCTGGTGAGCAAGGGGACAGCCTTCCAGCTCCTCACGGAGAGCGGGTTCGTCCTCATCCTCCTGTTTATCTTCCCAATAATTTTCAACGGCGCGGCCGTGGTGGTGAACGGCCTGAACCAGCAAGTTATCCTTCGCGCCGCGGGCAAAACCCCGACGGACATAATCAAGGAAGTGGCCTACGCCTCCACCGTTTTTGGGATGTCTGACTGGACGCCTTTCTTTCCGTTCGTCAACATCGGCGACGCGATCATGGCAATAATAATGTCAACGGCAACATTTGCCGCCATGTTTTCCGTTTTCGTCACGGGTGTCATGCGGCTGATACTGCTGGCGGTGGTCGCCGGCGCCTTCCCGCTGATATTGATACTCAGGCTGATACCTCCGCTGCGGGGCATAGCGAGCAATCTCCAGGGTACGCTGATAGGGCTGATTGTCGCCTCCATACTCATTTCCATAGTCTTCCGCGTATCCTGGGGCGTCGTCAGCGGCGGCGGACTCGGTACGATAATGATGTGGGCTGTCGGCTGCGGTACACTAATCACTGCCTCCTTCTTGACGTTCTCGTTGACAACAGGGTTCGGCGGACTGGGGAAGATGATATTTGGAGGCATGGTCGGTCCGGCTTCAGCCATCGCCGGAGGGGCCATCGCTGCCGGGGGTGGGCTGGCGATCGGAGCAGGGTTGGGGACAGCGGGCGCAGGCGCGACGGCCCTGCGCGGGGTTGGGGAATTTGGACTAAGGGCAGCTACGTCGGAGGTTCTCAGAGGTACGGTGAGCGGCGCCGCGGTTGGGGCAAGAGCAGGCCCGGTGGGCGCCATATTTGCGGCCCCTGGCGCGGGCAAGGAGGCAGCGCTGACGGCTCAGTCGAAGCACTTCCTCGAGGGTGTGGAGCGAATGGAAGGCACTCCTCCGTTCGGAACCTTCCTTGAGGATTTCGCTTCACCCGAACACCGCAACGCTCTTTCGAATGTGGAAAGGAGCGATCTCCACTGGGCTCAAGAGAAGACGGCGGGCGAAGTTATTGCCCGAGAGCTCAACGAAGGCAGACTCAACGAGGACATGTTGCAGAAGATGTACGTCGAGGCAAAATTCCATCCAAAAAGCAAGTCGAAGTTCAACCACTACCTCAACGTTGTGAAGCGTAGCGGTATTGGGCGTCAGCAGCTCGAGAACGCTCTCAAGGCCGCCTACGCCGACATCAAGTCCGATCCGACATACGGAGAGGATCATGCCAACCTGTGGCTGAGGTCTCTCCACAACCGCGCTCTGGGCAGGAACGCGTTCGACAGGCTTGGCCAAGGGATGGTGCTGGGCTCTCAGGTAGTCGGTATTGAGGGCGGAGGTTGAAAAATTGGCTTCAGTAACGGGGAAAACGCCACCGGGGGAAGTCCCTGGAGAGGACCGGGAGCAGCAGCTCTGGAACGAGTTTCTCTCGATGATTCGCGGCACCCATCCCAGGTGTCATGGCAACCCGCAGTACCTGATCGGGATCCAGCCAGGGTACGGCCCGAGATACGTTCCCGTCCGCGATCTCTATCATGTTTTGGTAACGGGCCTGACGGGAAGCGGAAAGAGCGTGTTCCTCCTCTCCCAGATCCTTCAGGATATCTACAGGGGTAACTCCGTTTTCGTCTTCGACCCGCACGGCGATCTGGTGGAAAAGGTACTTACCCATGTTCCGCGCGAAAGGTGGGACGACGTGGTCTACGTTAACCCGCTGACGGCAAAAGAGTACGGGCGCGTGGTGAGGTACAACTTCCTCGAGATCAAGGAGGGCGAGGAGCCATCGATAGTCAAGCGCTCCTTCATGGATGCCCTGCACAAGAACTACCCGGACTTCTGGGGTCCGCGTCTCGACGCTATCATATCACACGCCATCGACCTGCTCTTCAAGAGCCCCGAGACGCCGACGCTACCGAAGCTGGGGCGGATACTCTCCAAGGACACCTACCGCGAGATACTCCTTGAGCAGTGCAAGGACGAGGCGGTAAACGACTTCTGGCGCTCCACCTTCAAGAAGTACGAGGAGGACGCGATCACCTCGGCGCAGAACAAACTCTACAGGATCCTCGAAGAAACGCTGATAGAGCCGATAACCGCCGCGGAGCGATCGACGATAGACTTCGGCAACCTCATGCAGGAGGGGAAGATAGTCCTGTTCGACCTGAGGGAGGGAGCCCTCACCGGCCAAATCACGAGCTTCATCGGCACCCTTTTCCTGGCGAGGATCTACCAGGCGGGGATGGCCAGGGAAAAGATACCGGAGGGGGAACGCGTCTACTGCCGCGTCTACGTCGACGAGGCCTCGCGCTTCCTGACCGGGGTGCTGAAGGAAAACATGCAGGCGCTGCGGAAGTACAACGTCTTCCTGACGGTTGTCTGCCAGAACCTTGACCAGTTCTCGAATGGGGTGAGATCCGAGGGCGGGATATCGCAGTACACGAGCACGGTCGTGGCATTCCAGTCATCTCAGGAGACCGCGAGGAGCCTCGAGGGTTTCTTTCCCAAGCTCCCCGCGCCGATCCACAAGCACCTGGAGCAGACCAAATTCCACAGTTTTTACATTTCCACGCTCGTGGGCACGAAAAGGGAGAACTACTACATCCAGTCGATAGATCCGGGCATCGGGGAGAATAGACCCGAGGAGGTCATCAGGCACTCGCTGGAGAGGTATGGTGAAAGGTACGATGTCCAGGCGAAGCGGCCCGTCCTGGAGCTGCCTCCTTTCGAGTTTGGCCCCGCCGCGTTTTTCGCCCTCTCCGAGCTCGAGCAGCGCGGCGAGATGAGCGAGGAGGCCCTTCAGGAGAAGCTTGGCAAATTCGCGAAGATGGCCGTAAGGGACGCTCTCTTCAGGACGCTTTACGACCGCGGCTGGGCGACCTACGAGTGGAAGGAAGGTACGGCGAAAACAAAGCAGAGGTTCTGGCGCATCACCGAGGCGGGCTTAGAGGTGCTCTACCCAACCGTGAAAATCTCGGGCAATCGCCTCGGCGGTGCCAAACACATCACCATGCTCTGCCTCGCCTGCAAACTGTATCGGGAACTCGGATTCTATCCGATGCTCATCACCGGCAAGAGCGAGTATGACACGGTCACCATCCAGGAGGGCCAGAGAAAGGTTGACGTATACCCGGACATCATACTTTTCTCCCCCTACCCGGAGAGCACGACTCGGTTTAGCCCGACTTCCTGGGATGTCTCTCGGGCGATCGCCGTCGAGATCGAAGCATACCCGACGGGCGGCAAACACACGGGCGCGCACCTCGACAGGACCCGGGCGCACTTTGTGAAGGCAAGGGATATCCTCGAAATGCCCGTTATCTTCGTCGTGCACACCGAGAGGGAGGCCGAAGCTGTCCGCAGGGCCATTCAGGAGGAGGGAGCAAACATCGTGCCGGACGTCAAGGCGAAGTATGCTCCGGGCAACGCTTCGGTCCGGGCCCTTGAGAGGGCGCTTGAGAAAGCGCTGGACTCCTCGGTGAACCCTGCTTTGGCGATGCAGATCAGAAAGCTTTGCGCCATGTCGAAGGATGCGGACATCAGCGAGGTGGCCGAGCCTGAGGACTTCATTGAAGAGAAGTTACCGGAGTACGTCAGCCACAGGTGGTATGAGAAGATGGTGCAGAGCGAGATAGAAGCGGAGCGAAAGGCCAAGGCCGCGGCGAAGGAGGAGAGGGAGAAAGAACTGGAAATACAGCTAATCGAAATGCCAAAGGAGCAGCAGCCTGCCCCTGCTACTGCGGTTGCGCTCGGCGAGAAAAAAGAGGAGGACGCCAAGGACTTGGTCATGCAGGAGTTGAAAAGGCTGAGACGACAGAGAATCGAGCCCCTGAAAGAGGACGGCTGGGTATTCTGGAAGGAGAGATTAAAAGATATCGACCATCTGTACGCAGGGAAGGTGCTGAACGGCAATCCCGAGCGGGTGCACGTTGATTTCTTCGATGATGCCGCAAAAGAGGTGGTTTCGGAACTCGGCATTTCCCTTGAGCCCTGCTGCCCGGAGCAGTTCAGTCCAGAGTCGAGGCAGCCGAAATTTGCGGTGGTGAAACCGCCGGAAGAGAAGGAACAACCGCAACCCGGGCAGCAAGTTGAAACGCCGCCTGCGCCCTCTGCGCAAACAGCGCGGGTGAGACAGCTGACTATCCCGCCGAAGCCAAGCGAAGACCGCGAGTCAAAAGTGGTGGAGCTGAAGCAAATGGGAGCGAAATGGTACATAGATAAGAAATCCGATAAACAGTACGTTCGCGTTTGCGTTTGGGAAGAAGGAAAAAGAAAGTACATACGTTTGGGCCTTCTTGACGAAGAACTCAGACAAATACTCAAAAAGCATAATGTTATTTTGCAGTAGTGGCACAGTGGCACACGCAGTGGCACAGTAGTGGCACAGTAGTGGCACACGATGTTAATCCATATAAAGGCCCTTTCTCCATTATTTCTCGAGAAAAACACAAGAAAAACGCCCTTATTTGGGCATTACGATGACCAAGCGCGGCAACGCGTTTGGCGCGGACGGGATGAGTGTCCGCAACTGAAGGCGATGGTGTATCGGAACGTTTTTCGAAGGTAGTTGTGGTTAGGTTCAAGTCGTTTTTGAGCTGCCGGTGCGAACAGAGCGTCTAAGTCCTGGCTCACCTCTTCTCTAGCGCTTTTTTTGGTGAATTATTTCACGGGAAGAGGCCGGCAGAGGCAAAACGAAAAGGAGGGGGTGGCATTGGAGTACTTCAAAGCCACGAAAAAGACCGCGAGTGATGATCTGCTCGCGCGTGCTAAAAAGATCGTGGAGTTCGCGCGGCTCCACGACCCGGAAGTGAAGGAATTTCCGAACGACCCAGAGGAAGCAGCAAAACTACTGTACCAGCGAGTGTTAAAGCCGATGCCGGATTTCAAAAACGGCAACGGGATCCTGAACGGCTTTGACGATGAACTTGACACCGTGGTGGCGAAAAGGTTGTTGCAGTGCTGCTGCAACCTGAAGTCCATCAAGGATCCGGCAGAACTGAAGGACTACCACCAGGTGAAGGTCTTTATTGAGTTCGTTGAAGGCCTTCGAAAGCGTGGCTGGTCCTTCAAAGTCGTCGCCTACAAACACGATGAAGACGGCGACGTGGAGAAAATCGTTGTCAAGCAGACCGGGGTGCACCCTCGAAAAATCGACGCCGCTCTCGAAAGTATCAGTCTGGTCAAGAACCTCACGCAGGTTGTTCTCGCGGCTCCAAGTGAGTAGTCGGGCGAAACCGCTCGACTCGTTTTCTTTCTTTTTGACCGGACCAAACCGGGCCACATCCGCACCCAAGGCAAGGGTCCCGAGAGGGGAGTGTCCGGCTCGCGGTGACTGCCCGGAATCAAAGAGGTAAAGGAATGGAGCGTTTGTGGCGTATACACCTTCTTCTCCGAGAGGTCTTTGGCGACTCAGCTCTTGAGGTGCTGAACTACCTTTGGTCAGCACCTGACGGAGAATTGCTTCTCCGCGCTGAGAAGCTGCTCGGAGATTTAGCCACTGTTTTTCCTTCTTTTTCCCGCCTTTGTTCCCCGGCCTCATCGCGGCGGGCGGGTGAATGGCCGCAAGGCCAGCCAACAGGGGGACAAAAAAAAGGAGGGTATAGTATGGAATATTTCAAAAAGAAAAGGAAAGCGGAAACGAAGCCGGAAAGCACCAATCCTCAGCGCCTCTATGAAAACTCTATGCCAAAAGAAACGGTGGAAGCGGCAAGAGAAGCCCTGCAAAAGGTCCTTGAAGAGACCGCGAAAGCTTGGGCAGAAGTTTTGCCCAAGTCTAAGGTTACCGAGCTGAAAAACGCCGGAAGGGAAATAGCGAAGCGCTACCAGCGAAAGGTCCTACCAATCTCTGCGCTGATCAAACGCGCGCTCGCCGTTTCGGAGTTTATACAGGCCGCAAAAAAGCTGAGCGGAGCGTCGATCAGCGACAGAGATATTGAACCGCACCACACCAAAAAAGGATGGTTCTTCACCTGCAAGTACTGCGGCGATGGAGTTGTGGCCGCACGGGCACAACACATCGAGGAATGCAAGGGAAAACAGCAGCTTCTCGTCAAACTGGGGCTTTTCGAAGCATACCGCATCCATGCGCCTGAAGGGCCGGTCTACCCCGATCTCATTGAGGTCGTGGACGGCAAAGTCCTGTGTTCGATCTGCGGCGAAGAGATCAGGAGCCTGGACGACCTCAAGATCGGCGACGGTAGGCTGGGATGCAGGACGCTGGAAACCGTATTGAAGCAAAAGGAAGCGTGGCGCTCCGCAGTAGTCAACGGATGGTTGGTTAAAGTTTACGGCAACCGGCTTCACATTTCCTCAGCCCAGCAGGGGTAAGCCCTTCTGCTGGTTTTTCTCCTTTTTTCGACCCGGACAAAACTCCCAAACCCGCCCTGCCAGCGTGAGCTGGGCGACCGGGCGCGCGGGTGTGGGGAGAGACAAAAAAAGGTGAGAATATGGAACCAATTAGAAAAATGTCTGCGGTCTCAAAATTGGGTTCTGAGTGGCTGACCGGGAAACTCATTCTTGATGTCTGCGCTTTCAGACGGCCAGATATTGGTGAAAAAATAACCATCCACCCATCGCATCTCCACCCAGATCATGTCATATTGCCGGGAGAGCTTGTGAACCGAGAAGCGGTTATCAAAGGACCGTCCAGTCTCCTTTCTGAGCTTAAAGAGGAAGTTGGATACCAACGACTTCTACAGGTGAACTCCCATGTCGAGTTTGAGGAATACACAGACGTAGTCGGCCCACTACCCCACACTTCGTACAGTCCGAAGCAAGGAAAATACGTCGTTAGTAATTCATTCGGGCGTTTTTTCCCAGGAGATGTTCTTTTTGTCCCAGAATGTGATGACCCAAAAAGCATAATCCAAAAGTACAGACCCAAAGTCTCAATTGTTATGGCCTCTGCCAGAAGTCGTCGCTTTCAAGTGAACTTCTACGATTACGTGAACATTGACATTCTCATTGACAATAGGATTTGGTTTTGGCAAAAGCACGAAGACAATGTGATGCCCAAGGCGTTTTTTTCGTGTACTCAAGAAGACAAGCATTCCTTCGCAGAAAGGAGGGGATTTGTATATACAAGCTTATAAAGCATTTAAAAGCAATTGTATATATGGTATATACAAGGAGGCGCGTGTTTTGAAAGTTGAACTTCCCGCCAAGTACGCACACATTTTCGAAGATGTGCCCCACATATTTCGGTCCGTGGAGATAAGAGGAGACAAGGCCATCGTTGAACTTGCACTCGGGTTCAGTGTAAAAAGAACTGCTCTCAACATGCAGCCAAAAGAGTTTCGGGATTTCTATGATTCAATAAAAGTTTCTGAAGGAAGGAAGACCCTAAAATTTTCTGAAGTGACTCTAGAACCAACAAAAACTGCCGGATTATATTTTAGGATCCCCGCGACTGCGTTGGCGCTCATAAAAGAAGCTGCGAAGCTCAGCAACGAATCTCTCTCAGAATATTGTTTAAAAACAATCCTCGCCAGAACCGTGGAAGAGTTGAAGTCTTACGCAGAATCGCAGGCATCGAAAGGCGCAACCCACGGTGGCTAACTCCGTCTTGAAAGAGTTCACCGTGGGCTGCGACAAAAAAAATGCACTTTAAGTGAGGAATTTGGGGCAGATCGTGGGGGCCAGGGCCCTGGTGAGAGTGAAGTGATCTAAGGACCTGGCCCTCAACCCCTCTTGATTTGAGTTTCAGCGACTTTCAGCGAACCCGCGCGGTCGTAGCCGGCGACCGCGTGTTGAACTTGTCAGCGCCGACGTTTTTTTGGACAGTGAACTTTCGTTTCCGGGGTGCGCGTCCGTTCTTTTTTGCGCATCCGATTAATATCCGGCAAATGAACTGTTTTCCCCTTTGGGGAAACGGAGGTGAGGGCATTAAGAAAAGGTTTGCCGTGATCGC
>JACIWF010000031.1 GCA_014361095.1 Hadesarchaea archaeon
CATCGCCAGGTTGATGCACCTGCTGGGCCTGAAAAAGGTCGACCTCGTGGCCCATGACCTGCACCCGGATTACTCGACATCTCGCCTTGCCCCTAGATTGGCCGAGACATTCCAAGCCAGGACAATTTCTGTCCAACACCACCACGCTCACCTCTGCGCCCTCATGGCTGAACACGGACTTGACGAAATCGTTGGCGTTGCTGCTGATGGCGTCGGTTATGGGCCGGACGGTACCTCTTGGGGAGGAGAGGTCATGGTTGCCGGACTGGACTCCTACGAGCATCGGGGGGGTCTGATGAAGCAAATGATGCCAGGAGGGGATCTGGCCGCAGTTTACCCGGCCAGGATGGTGGCAGGAATTCTCTGGAACCACCTCGACAAGGAAGAGCTTGACCTTATCCTGAAAGAATACTGCCCGAATGGCTTTAAGTATGGTGAAAGGGAACGGGAAGTCGTGCTTCGCCAGTTGGAAAGGAAATTCAACGTGTTCTGGAGCAGCAGCTGCGGCCGGGTTTTGGATGCCATCTCCTGTCTGCTGGGAATATGCTGTCAGCGCACCTATGAGGGCGAGCCTGCCATAAAGCTGGAGGCCGCCGCAGAGGGTGGGGACGCCGGCAAAGCCACAATCAATTCGGTCGTCGAAAAAAGAGACGGTAAATTAGTTCTGAACACTTCAAAATTGTTGCTCGATGTCCTCTCCGCTATGAGAAAACACGTGCCGCGGAAGCAAATCGCCGCCGCGGCCCAGCTGGCAATCGCTCGAGGGTTGAGTCAGATTGCCCTTGAAGTGGCCCAATCCGAGGGAATTGAAGTCATCGGTGCCTCAGGCGGTGTCTTCTGTAACCGCGCGATCACCGTCGCCATGAGAAAAGAGGTGGAAATGGCTGGGCTGAAATTCATCCGCCATGAACTTCTGCCCCCGGGTGACGGTTGCCTCTCGGTGGGGCAGGCAGTGGCTGCCTCCAAGATGATGAAAGCTTAAATTATGGAAGCTTCCGGAGCAGCTCTATTTGACGACCTTTTCACCCAACAGTTGCTCGGCCTCAGAAACCAGCGCCTTCAAACGCTTCTTACCTAAGCCGGTTCTGGCCAGTTGGTCCGGCTCCAAATCGACCAACTGTCTAACCAAAACGATTCCCGCTTGACCCAATTTTTCCAGCGTGCCTCTGTCGACGGAACGCAGAACTGTAACCGGATATAGCTTCTTCCTCTCGATCATCTTCTCCAAGCCACAACCCCTAGGATATCGCCAACATATCAGCCTCATCCCGCGGCACTCGGCATATTTCGTGGCATCGCTCGAAGCCTTGGTGTTCGAGACCAGCCAGACCTCGTCAAAGCCTTTTCCCTTCCCTCGCTCGGCAGCCTCGTTCAGATCCAAAAAGCGTGCGTAGGTATAGAGAACATCCTTCAGCCCGACCGAGTTGCCGGGTAGGTTGTGGAACTTGCACTCTATCATGGCCCGAATAAAATCGCCATCAGACTTCTCAGCTATCACATCCACTTCATGCTGCACACATTTGCCATTGACGATGCTCCTCAGTTTCGTCTCGTATCCATAGTGCTTGAGCAACTCGGCGACAAAGTTCTCAAAGGCGAAGCCGGCAGGGCCAAGGCGCATTATCGCTTCCTTGAGACCATAGCGCATTGCCACGGGAGGCTGCCGCTGGGAGATCATCTCCTTAACGAGCTTCAAAATTTCCCTGGTAGTTATGCCATCATAAGCCGCGGCCTCAATTTTTTTGACGATCTCCTCAGCCAGTTTTCTGCTGGCGCCTGCCCTACGGAGTGTTCGCAATATCTTCTCGGGGCGAAAATCCTCGACCTGACCGTTAGACTTAACAACCCGGATCGCCAACCGCTCCCCGTCCATCACTGGGCAGTCGAAACAATTAAAACCACTGGAGCACCACTACGACAGAAACCCAATCGCTACTAAAACTGTATTGTAAAAATCATGGGCTAAAATCGCGCCGCCCAGCCCGGTGTAGAGATAACAGATGGAGAGCAACAGGCTGGCCGGCAGCATGGAAACGACAATCGCCGGATAGGTTCCCGGGTTGGAGAGATGAAATGCCGAAAAGAGAATGGCTGAGACCAGGACCGCCAGAGCCTTTGACCTGCGCCAGCGGATCACCTCATCCATAATCACTCCGCGAAAAATCCACTCCTCAAAAACTGGGAGGATGTTGACCAAGAGCAGCGTCAGCCAGGGGTAATCTCTCTCCAGAGACACAAAGGGATATTCCTCAGGAGAAACTGTCTCTATCCCTGACTGCAGCAGAATAGATCCCACCATCGTCGAGAGAATTAGGGAGAGAAAGGCGACTGAAAGCGCAACGGCAAGGACAGCCAGCCAGCGCCTGAGGCCCATCCTCCTGGCCACGGGCAGCCAGGACCTAGGATGCAACCTCTCTAGATGATAGGGTCTCCTCAAGATGATCCGGCCCATAACGACCCCGAGAGCCGCGCCGGCAGCCAGAATCCTGAGCAGATCCAGCCAGTACAAACAATCACGCAGTTGCCGGCAGTTTCAGGGCCGCTCGAGAAATGAACTCAGCTTTACCGTCCACACAGGAGTATTGCCGCGCATCCTTTTCTCCACCTTTCCCTCCTCAACGAGATGGTAAAGATCGATGCGCAGCCTCACGATATTAATGCCCGTCATCCTTGCCAGTTCCTCGGTGGTAATCGGTGTCCCCGCCTCCCTCAACGCCTTCAAAATCACGTCCTTTTTCAACACCTCACCCCTCCTTAAGCCTCTCCAGCACCTCCAAGGCTGATTTTATTCTATCTAACAGCTCTAAAGTTTTAGCGTGATCGGTTTCCTTGGCAAGCTGCTCGGCAAGTGAGTCTATCTTGGCCTGCAGCATTTCCCTGACCTTCTCCAGTGATGAGGGTTTGGTCTCGGCTTTTGGTTTCTTCTCCTGACCACCGCAGACAGGACAGACCACCTTCCCTTGATATTCAAAGAGAGGGCTCATGCATTTGCCGCAGTGCACCGCCAGCATTTTGCCCCCGGCCATCAGCATCTCCACAACCTTGGGGATATCCTCCTCCTTCATGCCCACCCCAAAACCCTTTATTGGGGTGCCGGGATTAAAATTAGATGATTGAGCATGTGGCAGGGTGATGTCCGTGTCCTCAGAGGAAAAGTTGAAGCAGGTTGTAGAGATGATGTCGCGCATGGCGGAAGACACCACGGTTCCGCGAAACATCCGCAGGGCCGCCGGCGAGGCCAAAAACGCCCTACTGAACAAGAACAGCGACGCCATGGTCAGGGCCTCAACTGCCATCTCCATTCTGGATGAGATTAGCAATGATCCCAACATGCCCGTCCACACACGAACTCTGATCTGGAACGCCATCAGCATTCTGGAAACAATTCGAGAGTGAGGATGTAAATTGCAATCCCTTATCTGCATCTGCGAAAAACCATGAGGCGGCTGCCGCCGGGGTTCGATTAGCCATGGATATCGACATAAAGCCCTTGGTAAAACTGATGAAAAAGAGGGACATCAAGGGAGCCAGGGAGTGGTTGGAGGCAAACCGAAACCGGGCCAGCTCCGGCGACGAGTTTATGAGGGGCTACCTGCTGGCGCTACAGGGAATGATCTCGGCGCTGGAATCGGGTGGTGAACTCTCCACCATCAACAAAGTTCTGGAAAAAAAGTACAGCAACGAGCAGATAGCTGAAATTATCAACGAGGCAAGGGGCAGAACCTCGCAGAAATTCAGGCCGGCGGACGAGCGGGGCTTCGACACCGCCTGGGTCGATGTCCTAAGCGAGCTTTCGGTTAAAGATCATGAGAGTTAAATCCCGCTACTCTTCCACCGATGATCTTTTAGCCGGTGGGCGCACGAAGATCCGGTATTTATCAACACCCTGCAACTCCATTACTATCCTCTTGGCCACCATTGCTTTAACGTTAACCAGCCCCTTCACCCGATTCTCGATATCGGCAAAATCGACAAAGGGGCTTTTCTTCCTCTCCTCAATTATCGCCCACATCAGCTTCTTGCCTATTCCCGGGATCAGCTCAAGCTGGTGAAAGCGTGTGGTCAGGGGCGCCGCTCTGTTGAAGAACTCAACAAACCTTTCAGGGCACTCGTTGATCAAACTCTCCACCGCTGGCTCCAGCTCGGCCTTGGCTGCGGCGGTCAGGTCCTCATAGCCTATCCGACGCTTTATCCTCTCAACCTTATCCCGCTCCCCCTTACCGATGGAAACCCTTTCATGCGGTACAAAGGTTACCCCTTTCATGGGCACCACCTCCAGCAGTGTGAAGAAGGTGTCGCCGAGTATCTGAGCTATGGGCTCCCTCAGATGGATGGGCCTTGGATCATTCGGATGCCCCTGGGGGAGAAAATCCAATACTATTCCCCGGTCCTCGTACCTTTTCTCCACGAAAACATGCCCCCGAGCCCTGCTCATCTCAACCGCTGTATTTCTTAACTAGCTCGAGAACCCGGTTAATTTCGTCGTCTTCGAGTTTAACCCTCTCCTTTGAGAAAATGAGCTCCAGATCTTCCTTTGTCTCCGGCATCAGGTCAATGATCGCCACGGCCAGGCGCTCCTTAATCTTCTCCAGCTTCAGGAGCTCAGCCATCAGCTCCTGGGCCTCCTTCGGCTTGACCTTGGCAAACTTTTGCGCATAGTCGTAGGTCAGCCTTTGCCAGTACTCCAGCTCCCCCTCCTTTTTGACCTTCTCCAAAATGCCGAGAACCTCTGCTAGGGAAACTGGTTTCTCTTTTACAACCCGCTTACCGATCATGCCTCCACCACCCTAAGGTGTTCGGGACGGGAAATAACCCTTTTTATTTTGCCACCGTCACGGACATCCACGACATAGGCCCTCCCCCGCCTCTCGCTGATAACTCCGGTTCTGCCGTGGTAGCGGTGATGCGGCTGCCCTTTAATCACGCTGGGGTCCAAGATGATGGAAACCTTGGTTCCTGGAGAAAGATCCTGAACTGCCCTGCTGATGGGAGAGAGTCCCCTCTGGCGGGGGTGCTTAGTCAGCTTCTTTCGACCCTTGCTCCTCAGACCTTTGGAACGTCCCGACATCCCTATCACATAAGACCAGATTTTTGCTTCCTAATTAAGTTGATTGCTTCGCTCGTTTAAGAGCCTTTTCTAGGGTCCCTTTCGCCGCCGATGCCTCCCCGGAACATTTTACCCAGCTGTCCCAGCTTGGGACCCCGGCCCTTCGCAAACGACTTGATAAACCTCTTCATCATCTCATACTGTTTCAACAGCTCCCTGACCTCGGCCTCGGTGGTGCCCGATCCTCTGGCCACCCTGCGGATGCGTGAGGCATTCATGATCTTAGGGTCATCAAGCTCCTGCGGGGTCATCGACTGCATGATGTACTTGAACTTTTTCAGCTTCTCCTCACCGACCCTCAGCTGTTCCTCGGGCAGGGAAACACCAACTCCAGGAATCATCTGCATAATCTTCCTCAGCGGTCCCATCTTGCTGAGGGCCTCAAGCTGGTCGTAGACATCACGAAGCGTTATTTTACCCGTCATCATTGCCTTCATGTCTGCTGGCTTCAGCTTCTCCTCCTTCGCCACCTCCTCAATCTTCTGCAGCAGGGTTTCGAGATCCCCCATCCCGAGCAGCCTGGCCACGAACTTCTCCGGCACAAATGGCTCTAAATCCTCTATGTGCTCCCCGACCCCGATGAACTTGATCGGCGCTCCGGTGGCCGCAACGGCAGAGAGGGCGCCGCCGCCCTTCGCCGTACCATCCAGCTTGGTGACCAGAATAGATCCTATGGGGGTGGCCTGCTTGAAAGCTGCTGCCTGCTCCTTCGCCTGCTGCCCTATAGTCCCATCGATGACCAGCATGATCTCATCGGGCCCAATTGCCTTGGCTATCTCCTGCATCTCCTTCATCAGGGCCTCCTCCCGGCGGTGTCTGCCCGCGGTATCGACGATGATGAGCTCCGCTCGCTCCTTTTTAAAGTTCTTGACCCCTTCCTTGGCCAAGTTTATCGGATCGGAAGAGTTTGGATCGCCGAAGACCTCAACGCCTATCTGGCGCCCCAGCTGGCTCAGCTGCTCATAGGCTCCAGGACGATAGGTGTCGGCACATACAATCGCCGGCTTGTAACCGCGCTTCTTGAAATGAGCGGCAAGTTTGGCGACCGACGTGGTTTTGCCGCTGCCCTGAAGCCCAACCATGAGAAGCACCTTTGATCTCCCTGCCTCCAGCTGAAGCGGTGCCGGTTTCCCCAAAAAAGCGGAAAGCTCCTCATAGACTATCTTTATAACGTGCTCCTTGCGGCTCATCCCCGGTGGTAACTTTTCCTCCAGCGCCCTTTTCTCTATCCGCTTAGTTAGGTTCAACACCAGCTCAACGTTCACGTCGGCCTGAAGCAGGGCCCTCTGAATCTCCCTAGCCAGCTCCTTGACGGCCCGTTCGTCCACGTGGGCGGCGCGAGTTATCTTCTGCAGGGCACCGTGCAGGGCCCTTCCCAGCTGTTCCAGAACCATCGACTCACTTCTCTAACTTCTCCCGTGAAAGATAAATAAACTTAGCAACCAAGTGTTTCCCGGTGTTGACATGAAAGCCTTAATTCTTGCCGGCGGATTTGCCAAAAGGCTGGGCACCATCGGGGAGCTGATGCCAAAGGCAATGATCATGGAAAAGGGTGACACCATCCTCAACAACCTAATCAAAAAGCTCCGAGCCGTAAACTTGGAGCCGATCATCTCAACGAACAAAAAATTCGAGAGGTTCTTCTCCGGTTACCCGAACGTCATCGTTGAGGGCGCTCTGGCCGAGGAGCAGAAACTAGGAGCTGTCTCCGCAATCTGGAACGCGATTGAAACGATGAAAATTGAGGAGGACCTCATGGTGATCTGCGCCGACAACTATTTTTCCTCAGGCTTTGAAGGCTTCGTCTCCAGCTACACCGGGGAGCCGCTCGTTGGCATATACTATGTGGGACAGAATCCTGAGATGAGGCCCGAGGAAATGGCCACAGTAAAGTTTGAGGGCAGCGACAAATACCCACCTCCAGCCAACAGCTTCTTCTTCACCGATTTTAAGGAGAAGGTCAGCCCCCCTCTCAGCAGTTACGTCAGCACTGGGGTTTACATCTTTCCCAAGCACATCTTTCCCATTCTCGGCGATTTCTGCAGGAGTTCTAAGCAAGACGCTCCGGGGTTCTTCATCCAGCACCTGATGCAGATCGGGGTGAAGGTCAAAGGATACCTGTTCAGCGGTGACTGGTATGATGTTTCCCACAAAAGCTACCTTCAGGCCTTCCGCGAGGCAAGGGTGGTAAAAAACGACGACCGCTACATCGTCTGCGACAGGGCAATTGGTGGCAACTTGGTGCTCTCCATCACCATTCTCCATGCAGGAAAACAGACAACTGGACATTCCCACCCGGTGGGCGAGGTCTACTTCTTCGTTGAGGGAGAGGGGGAAATAGAAACTAACGGGAGCAGACGACGAGTTAGGGAAAAGGATGTGGTGACAATTGCCCCGAACGAGTTCCACCGGGTGCACAATAACCGGGAAAATGATCTCATCTTCATCTCGGTTTTCGAGAAATATGGTGAAAGAGGATAGAATTGTCCGGATCTGAAGAAATCCGTCTGAAAAAATGGTCAGAAACTGCTTGGTTAAAAGATCCGAATGCTGGATTTCGCCTTGTCAGTCAAGTGATAGAGTTCAGACAGGACCCCTTAACGGGGAGAAAATGCAGAATAAACGTCACACGGGCGCTGAGACCAAAGGTTGTTGCTCGAGGTGGTCAATCGTTCGAGAACCTGATAAAAGAGTCCAAGGCTGGATGCCCCTTCTGCCCGGAACACATTGAAAAATACACGCCGGCTTTCGCGGACGGTTTTCCGAAGAGAATAAAATTCAACAGATGTTGGTTGTTCCCCAATCACTACCCATTTGGAAGATTCCATGCGGTTGGTGTCCTTTCCGATGAGCACTATCTCGAAATTAACGCGTTTGATCCTAAGATGATTGAGGACTGCCTAAGGGCCTGTCTGAAGTACTTCAAAATCGTCCATTCAAAGCACCCTGATTTCAAATACTGGTATTTCAACTGGAACCACCTCCCACCAGGCGCCGCCAGCATCATCCACCCACATGTCCAGATCTTCGCTGACACTGTACCAACTCCCCATCTGCAAGAGCTGATCAAAAGCAGCGAAAAGTTACATGAGAGAACTGGGACCAATTTTTGGTCAGAACTCGTCAGAACGGAGAAAAGAATTGGCGATAGGTTCATTGCCAAGAGTGGTTCGATTAACTGGCTCGCAAGCTTTGCCCCGCAGGGCAATAATGAAGTTATGGCGATCTTCGATGACATCTCCTCCATCGCCCATGCCAGTACTAGGCGCTTGAGTGAATTTTGCCAGGGGCTCTCGCTAATACTGCGTGGTTATCATAAAATAGGCGTCCGCAGTTTCAACATGGCCCTGTTCTCCGGACCCTGTAATGAAGACCTGAGCGAATTTTATCTCCTCAACGCCAGAATGGTCTCAAGACCGGATCCGGCCCCATTCTACACCAGCGATGTTGGTTTTATGGAAAAATTTCATGGAGAACCTGTTATCGAGAAAATGCCCGAGGATATGGCTAAAAGTCTGGTGAAGATTTTTGAAAGTGATAAATAATATAACACGGAAGAAAATGTTAAAGATCCTGTCAATCGGAGATCTCAACATCGATATTGTTATCCCATTTGAGATGCCGTCCCATGGAAAACAGGTTTTTGTAAAGGATTGTCATTTTTCAGGAGGTGGCTGCGCCGCCAACTTTGCGGTGGCCTGCGCTAGGCTGGGGGCAAAAAGCAAGCTGGTCTCACGCATCGGTGCGGACATATTTAGCAAATATCTCCTAACGGAACTAAGACGTCACGGGGTCGATGAAAAGGACATCGTCGTCTCGACCCGCGATAAAACTGGAGTTTCTCTAGCAATGGTCAGAGGTGGTGATAGATCCATCATTACCCATCGCGGCGCCAATGCCACTCTTTCCCTAGCCGACCTCAAAGGGTTCAAAATGGATGCTGAGCTGGTCCACCTACCGTCATTTTTCATTTTGGAAAGGTTAAGGCCAAGTTATGTAAAGATTGAAAAATGGGCCCGAAAAGCCGGTGCCCTGATATCATTCGACACTGGTTGGGATCCCAGTGGCCGGTGGAGCAGGACCAAACATTTGTTGAAGGCGCTGAGGGGGTGCGATTTTTTTCTACCGAATCTCCACGAAGCCAGGTCAATATTAAATAAACCGCGAGGTAATCCAAAAGAGCTAGCCGAGGAACTTTTATTAATGGGGATAAAGACTGTGGCTATAAAATTGGGCCACCGCGGGGCTTTTGTGGCCGATGGATCAACTTCCGCTTACATTCCACCGCTCAGGGTCAAAGTTATCGATCCCACCGGTGCGGGCGACGTTTTCAACGCTGCCTTTCTTCTTAGCTACATCAAAACCCGGGACCTCATAAAATCAGGCAGATTTGCCAGCGCGGCCGCGGCCATCAAAATAGCTGGCGCCGGCTGGTCCAGTTATCCAACCGCGGCACAGGTGCACCGGTTTTTGCGAAAGCATCCGCCTGAAAACACCTAGCTATTAAATTTCGCTGCCGAGATCAGCCTTCACCAGCTCGATGTGGATCCTCAAATAATTTCTCAGATCTTTAGTGATCAGAAAATTCCTTCTCACGTGCTCCTCACCGTTTCGCCCCAACATCCTGGCCAGCCAGCCCATCCTTAATAACTGCTCGACTCTGTCCGCCGCCTCTCGAAGATCTCTGACCAAAAAGCCCGTGACACCATTTATGACCTGCAAAGTTATCCCGCCGGCCCTAGTTCCCACGACGGGGGTTCCCTTCCAAAGTGCCTCAGCAACCGTGAGCCCAAAACCTTCTTTGATCGACAGTTGGAGGCCCACTCTAAAGGATCTCTGAAAGGCGTTTACCTCTTTATCACCCACACCATCACGATTTGTCAAGACGTGAATATCCCTGCATCCAGAGGCATGGGCAATCGTTTTCCGATACCACTCTTTTCCCTCCGGATCATCTCCGGCAAAAGAACCGACGAGCAGCAATTGAAGATCCGGCATTCTGCTCCTGATCTTCTTATAGACATCGATCACTCCTAGTTGATTTTTCCAAGGATCAAAACGACTCACTTGGCCGATGATGGGTCGATTTGGATCTATGTCAAACCTCTCGAGGATGTCGAGCACCTCGCCATGATCCATCGGCCTGTTTTTCTCGGAAAGGGGGTCTATGGTCGGATGCCGGACAAAAACTTTGATACCGCGAACGTCCCTCGGGATGTAATTTTCTCGGGAGAACACCAACGCATCGTACTTCATCACGAATTTTCTCAGGAATCTCCAGACTGCTGGAGCGGGATCCGATGTATCAATATGACAACGCCAGATCCATTTTCCGGATTTTTTACTTTCAATTAAGGGTAACGGTTGGGGATCGTGTACCACCACCACGTCGCTGTCCAGAGACAATGATTTGGCACTGCGATTGTTGACCGAAAGGTAAATCTTCTCCATCTTTCTCGTGATTGCGATCGAGTGGTCTCCCTGCAAAGCATTGTGAATTTTCTTGGTCACGCTGAAAAAGTTTTCACCGCCGTCTAATATCTCCCATTTTGTCCTCAAGCCGAGTGAGCGAGTGAGCGGAACCAAACTTTTCAGGATCTCCGCCACGCCGCCGCCATTCTTGGTGGTGTTCACATGAGTGATTTTGGCTCCCTTGACCCTGCTGGCCAGCTCGATTATATTCATGACCTCATCTTCGCCAACTATGGGCACATAATCCCTGATTTTTCGCTGCACCAAATTCAAGCACCCATCTTGCTGGCCAAGAAAGCAGCCCCTTTTGTCCTAACTGGCTTCGTTATCAGATCTATCCTTGAAACCATTCCCACAAGCCGATTTTCCGAGGTCACCACTGGCAGGCCACTTACCTCGTTGTCAACTATTTTGTTTATAGCCTCACCGATATCACATCCCGACAAGATCGAGACCGGACGGGACATTATCTCTTCAACCCTCTCTCGCAGCACATCCTCAACTATGGTGTCGTCAGGGAGCGAATCTAGATTACTGGAATGGACCAGAATATGGTGCAAGATGTCCGTCGCGGTAACTATGCCCACCAGCTTATCTTCAAGGACGACGGGTAGCCTTCTGATCTGTCTGTCGGTCATCATTACTGCTGCCTCAAACAAAGTCACCTCAGGTTTGATGCAGTAGACTTGGTCCCGCATGACCTCGCCGACTTTCATCTCAATTGGTTTGCCCCGCAGTTTAGTCAAAATTGATGCCTCGCTCACCATGCCCTTCAGCGCCCCGCTGGAATCCACGATAAAAACGTGGCCCAGCGAGTTTTCAGCCATATACTGCAACAGCACCTCAAGCGATATCCACTCTGGGAAGATATTGTGCGCTTCATCTGAGAAGAGATAGATCGGCTCCATTAGAGTTCCCTTTAGCCCCTTCCTTGCCCTCAATGCTTCACCGCGCCTGCCCACCAGCACCTCAAGAATTCTGCGTCCACTGATCACACCTTTGATAAAATTTTTTTCGTCCATCACGGGGACTCTATAGGGGCTGCGTTTGCCACCCAGATAGCCGAGGGCAAGCAAAAGCTGATCATTCCATCTAAGAGGTGGTGGCTTGATCAATAAATCTTTGACTTCCAACATCATTCATCCCAACTAAATCTGTAGCCGAATCCCATATAACTGACGCGAATCCAGCAGGTGCCTTTCCAACTTAAATGGACATCAGGCCCCACCATAGATAACTAAATAGCTCCAGTAACAGAGAGAATTGCGTATGATGATCAAGT
>JACIWF010000032.1 GCA_014361095.1 Hadesarchaea archaeon
TCTACCGGAAGCTCGACCTGAACCGTCCTGCCGAGCGCATCGACGACCGAGACCGGGCCAGTCAACGGAGGGTAAGGATTCTGGCCGATCACCAGGTATGCGGCCACGACCACAATCAGTATCAGGACAACCGGTGAAATCAGATTCTTTTTCATCGCTTCACACCAAGCTCCTCGATTTTTCATTTTTTGTTAAACAATAGTAGTATAAAAAAGTCAATGTTAACTAAAAAAGGTTTACAACAGAGGGGATTCGAAAATAGTTCTTTGGTGGGCCCGGAGGGCTTCGAACCCTCGACCACCCGGTTTCCCCGACCACCCTATGAGCCTCGCCCAACTTCTTCAGTTGTCGGGCGCTCCACCAGGCTGAGCTACGGGCCCACAAAAAGCCATATGCCATCGCTGTTAAAAAAAGTTTGCAAACTCCAAACAACAACGTCAGATTGATTTTGTCCCTTATGTAGATAGACTACATATTTATAGACATTGCCACATAGGTTGATGGTAAAGGCCCGGTGAGCTGGATGAAAGAAGTGGTCAAGGTCGAGGCAGTAACCAAGGTCTACCGCATGGGCGAGGTGGACCTGAAGGCGCTGAACGGGGTGAGCTTGAAAATCATGCCATCTGAAAACCTGTCGATAATCGGTCCCTCCGGATCGGGCAAGTCCACCCTCCTGCACCTGATGGGCTGCCTGGACAAGCCGACCAGCGGCAGGATTTATATCGATGGTGTCGATACCTCACGGCTCAATGATACCAAGCTGGCCGAGATCAGGCGCTACAAGATTGGCTTCGTCTTTCAGTTCTTCTACCTCATCCCCACGCTGAACGCCCTGGAGAATGTGGAGCTGCCGATGATGTTCGCCGGGGTGGATGAGGGAGAGAGAAAGAGACGGGCTGCCGAGCTTCTGGAACTGGTGAACCTGAAGAAACGGATGAGACACAGGCCCGCAGAGCTGAGCGGAGGCGAGAGGCAGAGGGTGGCCATTGCCAGGGCCTTGGCCAACAATCCCAAGATAGTGCTCGCCGACGAGCCCACCGGCAACCTCGACTCAACCTCCGGCAGGGAGATCATCGAGCTGCTGAGGAGGCTGAACGAGGAGAAAGGGGTGACGCTGGTGATCGTGACCCATGATCCCTACATCGCCGGCACCATGAAGAGAACAATATATTTAAAGGACGGTCGAATCGTAAAGGAGGAGAGGAGATAATCATGAAAAAGACGCTTTTAATGCTAATGGCCTCAGCCCTGATCGTCCTGACCGTCGCGGGCTGTGCCGGACTGGCTTCAGCGGCAGATGGCTCGCTGAATTTGGGCTGGTCGCTGCTCGACAACTACATCCGGCCCGGCGGAGAAACCACACTGATAATTTCCCTTCAGAACGCCACGACCTCAAAAATTTACCACGTGGAAATAAGCTTCAAAACCGGAGATGAGCTCTCGCTTGACCCCGCCGACTTCTACCTATACAGCATTTCCCCGATGACATCCCAGCTCACCTCCTTCAAAATCAAGGCGAGCGAAAATGCGCCTTCCAGGATCACTTATGTGGAGATCACCGCAAAATATCACGTTGGTAGCGTCAGCGCCGATGAAAACGAGCTTAAGATCTGGGTGCCGGTGGTCATCAGATCCGTCCCGCTACTGAAGGTAGAGAAAGTCTCCTATGATCAGGACCCGGTTAGCCCCGGCAGCACCGTGACCGTCTCCTTTGAGGTGAGGAACTACGGTGACGGCCCGGCCAAGGATGTGGTTGTTTCGGTGGATCAAACCGCAGGCACCTTTGTCTCCGACCTAAACGAGAAATACGTGGGTGACGTGCCGGCAAACGGCTCAGCCAAAATTTCATTCCGCCTGAGCATCAACCAGAACCTGAGCGCCGGCGTCTACTCCATACCAATTCAGCTCGCCTACTTTGACGAACCCAAATCTCAGCTCTTCACCGGCCGGGAACTGGTCGGCCTCAGGGTCTACGGCAGCATCAACCTGATAACGACGCTGGAAGCGCAGGATAAGGTGGCGGCCGGTAGCAGCGGTTCTATGGAGATAAAGATCGCCAACGCCGGGACGATGGAGGCTCAGTTCCTGCAGCTGAATGTTCTCGGCTCCTCGGTCCTGAACGACATCTCCCCTGCCAGCATCTACATCGGACGATTGAAATCTGATGACTATGACACCGAAAGAATCTCCTTCCAAGTCAAAGAAAATGTAGCCAAGGGAGTTTACCCGGTGGAGCTGGAGCTGGTCTACCAGGATCCGTTTGGCAAGAGTTTCACCGAAGCCAAAACAGTTTATCTGACGGTGCTGTCCCAAGAGGACCTCAACAATAAATTCGAAATCCCCGCCTGGCAGCTGGCCATCATCGCCCTGGTCATCGTCGTGCTCATCTCTTATCTCTGGCGCAAGAGGAGAAAATGATGTATGCTGAAAGGTTTCTTTATCCTGATCCTCAGGAACCTGACGCAACGAAAGCTGCGGAGCTCCCTGACAACGCTGGGAGTCATCATCGGCATAGCGGCAATAGTCGGCATGGTCTCGGCCACCCAGGGAATCAGCAATTCTATCAGTGAACAGCTGGAAAAGCTCCAGGGCGACAGAATTCTCATCACCCCGAGCAGCCGGGGCGGGGTTTTTCCCGTCGGCACTGCCGGCGGTCTGACGGAAAAGGATGTCGAAATTATCCAGAGGATCAACGGAGTCAATGTCGCCTACGGTCAGCTCCAGACCTCGGCTCTGGTCATCTACGGAGAGGAGGGGCAGGGCATGACTATCGTCGGGATCTCTCCCAGCGACTTTGAAAGGCTGGATACCCTGGGTGTGGAGGTGGGCAGATACCTCAAGGACTCCGACCGCTACGCCACTGTCATCGGCTACTCCGTGGCCTACGAAAAGTTCCAGAAAGAGGTCGGCCTGAGGAAGAAGCTGGTGATCAAGGAAACCGAATTTCAGGTTGTCGGCATCATGAACAAGGCCGGCGGCGCCCTGATGACCACCGACGCCACCGTTTATCTGCCCAAGGAGGCGATGAGAGAGGTGTTCAACCTGCCCGAGGACAGAGTTGACTCAATAGTCGTCGGGGTGAAGCCAGACGCAGACATCAACGAGGTGGCCGAGAGCATCTCCGAGACCCTGCGCCGCGCCCACCGGGTGACCAAGAACAACGAGGACTTCACCGTGATAACGCCTGACTACGTCAAGAACATCGTGGGGCAGATAACCGGGCTGCTGTCCATCCTGCTGGGGGGCATCGCCGGCATCTCCCTGATCGTGGGCACCATCGGCATCACCAACATTATGTTCGTCACCGTTTCCGAGAGGACGAGGGAGATAGGCGTGATGAAGGCGCTGGGATCGACCAACCGCGGCATCCTGACGCTTTTCGTCCTCGAGTCCGGGATCATCAGCCTCATCGGTGGTATCATCGGCGTCTTCGTGGGTCTGGGCCTTGGAGAGGGATTGATATTTCTCTCCCGCATGGCCATCAGCGGCACCACCATCGCCGGTGAGGGTTTGAGTTCCCTGCAGGCCGGGATAGCCATCATCCCTGAACTCATCGTCGGCGTCATTGCCCTCTCCTTCTTCGTGGGCGTTCTCGCCGGACTCCTGCCTGCCAGAAAGGCGGCCAACCTGAACCCGATTGAGGCCCTCCGCTACGAGTGAACTTTTATGCGGCGGGCTCTAAAGTTATTAGTTAAAAAATCCAATTTGGCGTGGTGCTGGCTTGGGGATAAAAATACTGACGCACGGCGACACCGATGGCATCTGCGCCGCGGCACTGGCCCGACACAGGTTTCCCAACGCCGAGATCTGGTTCACCAGGCCCATCAGGCTGCTGCGGGACCTGAACGCGATTGAGCCGGGCACCGCGGTCATGATCTTTGACGTGGCAATCGACGAGGCCAACAAGGACAAAATCTTCCAGAGAATGCGGGAGCTGGCCCAGAAGGACGAGGTCCTCTACGCGGACCACCACCCCCTTCCTCCCGGAACTCTCAAAAGGGACTTCCCGGTGACGCAGTTTGCCCTCGACACCGGGGCGAGTTCCTCCGAGCTGGCCTTCAAGCTGCTCGTCCAGGACCCGAAATCCGACATGGACCGCGTCGCCCTCTGGGGGGCCATCGCCGACTACTGCTGGGACACCGAGTTCGTCCGGGAAAGGATGGACAAGTACGACCGGAGGACCATCTACATGGAGGCGGGCCTGCTCACCCAGGGGCTGGGTGAGGCCGCCGGTGACTATCACTTCAAGAGGGACATCGTGATAAAGCTTGCCCAGGGAATACCACCAACGGAGATGCCTGACCTCGTGGACCGGGCCCTTAAAGCCACCAAGAGGGAGTGGGACATCTACGAATACGTGAAGAAGCATGTTGTCGTTGAGGAAAACATCGCCATAGTCTACAACCTTCCCGTTGGCAGCCTGGGAAAGGCGGCGCTTTACGCCTTAGGCATCACCGGAGCTGACGTCGGCATCTGCACCCGGGTGAAGAAAGACGTTGTGGACATCAGCATCCGGCGCCGAACCAGAAGCAAGATAGATCTGAACGAGATGCTCCGCCACATCACCGCCAGAGTCGGTGGGTCGGGTGGAGGACACGAGGGGGCTGCCGGGGCCACGGTTCCGGTAAACCTGCTGGAGACATTTCTGGACACGATTAAAAGGGAGGTTTCCCCCATCAGAAGTCTGGGGGCCGTTTAAACCTTCCTCAGAGGAGTTCAACCCACCTTCCCTTGCCCAGCCGCTTCGCCTTCTGATAAACGAACCAGTCGGTGGCGATGTCCTGTATGGCGAGGCCGGTGGAGTCAAACACGGTAATTTCATCCCGGGAGGTCCGCCCCGGCTTTTTTCTGGTCACGATTTCTCCCAGATCGGCGTAGATGTCGGATCTCGAGATCAGGCCCTTCGCCAGCGGGACGTTAACCTCTCCTCCGTGAATCGCCTGCTCCACATCGTCAACGACCACCTTGGCGCGCAGCAGTATGGCCGGATCGAGTTCCTGCTTTCCCGGAGCATCGGCGCCGATGGCGTTGATGTGGGTGCCGCTGCGGACATCCTCACTCATCAGGATGGGTTTCGTTGAGGGAGTGGTGGTTACTATGATGTCGGCCACCTCAACGGTTTCCTTCACCCTTCGAAAGACTTTGGCCTCCACCCCCAGCTCCTTGCTCACCTCGTCGGCGAAGCGCGAGGCATTCTTGGCATTGACATCGTTTATCCGGACCTCCTCTATCTTCAGCACCTCGTTCAGCCCGAGCAGCTGGGTTCTGGCCTGAACACCGGCACCCAGCATCGCGACGACCCTGGAGTCACTCCGAGCCAAATACTTGGCCGCTACCGCCCCGCCGGCCCCGGTCCTCAGGTTGGTGATCAGGGTCCCGTCCATGATGGTGAGCGGGGTGCCTGTCTTTGGGTCGAGGAGCAGTATCGTGGCCATGACGGTGGGCAGACGGAACTGCTTTGGATTTCTGGGATGAACGTTGACGATCTTGACACCGGCTGCACCCATGTCCTCCAGGTAGGCGGGCATGACCCTGAAGTCACCGCCGTACTTTTCAAAATTCACGTAGGACTTGGGCGGCATCTGAACCTTGCCCAGCCCCTTGGCCCGGAAGGCCTTCTCGACCGCGTCTATAACCTCGCGCATCGAAATTAATCCCTCAATCTCCTTTTTGGACAAAAGCAGGACCTTCATCCTCAGCACCGATTACAGCTGCCGTGATTAGGTTTTAACCGTTGCGCTTCAGCACCGCGGAACTGGCAAAATTTAATAAAAATGGCGCCGGGGAGAGGACTCGAACCTCTGACCGCTCGGTTGCCGTGCCCGATCGTGTCGTCTCTCTGATTGAGGTTCGTTCTTCATTCACGACCGGTTTAACAGCCGAGCACTCTACCTACTGAGCTGTCGGGCCTTACGGAACCCCGGCATTTCCCCGGCACTTTTTACTTTTCCATCGAATTCATAAGCTTTTGCCTAATTTATCCCTTACCGCGTCGGAAGTAAACTGCTGCTGAAACGAATGAGGCTGCAATAATGTCTGCGCAACCACCGAAACCCCAACCAGACCTGCACAAAATGCTAGATAGGAAAAGATTGAAATGATCGATCTGAATCTCTCATCTTAAGCTACCGGCGGCCAAGCGACGCAGCCTAGCCAACATTAATCGAAGGGTTGACCTCAGGTTTGAGCTATTGTCGAAATCACCAAATATTTTTTCAACCCTCTTTTGCGGTAACCGTGAGAGGGACCTGACTGCTGCGATCAAAAGCGGCATTGCCCTGACGATGTTGTCCACAATGGTGATGTCCGCTGCCCGAGCCGTCCTCGACATGGGGTTCAGGTCAACGGCAATCACCCGCTTCCCCAGCCTTTTCAGGGCCTCCGTTCTGTCGCCGTCCTCCAGAGGAACCAGCACCACATCGGCCGCGGCTATCCCCCGTTTATCAACCTTCCTCCGGTGGCTGTGGATCTCCCGGATCCTGGTGGAAAACTTAGGATCGACCCCAAGAACTTCACCCGCACCGTGCCGGTGAAGCCAGCGGGCGATGGCCATCTCCCTCTCCCGAGAACCGTGAAACAGGTTGACCTCAAGCTTTGCCCCGGCAACCCTGGCGAGCTCAACTAGCCCCTCGGGGACCAGCGCCGCAGTATTCCCATTTACAGAGATCACGGGTTTCTCGGCCAGGACCAGCGCTGCCGCTGCGGCCCTTATCGCCCTTTTGGCCTCCCGTGTGGTCCTTTCCCCCAGAAGATAATCAAAGGCCTCCCCTCTTCCGTGCGCTGCCAGACCCTCCGCTACAACCAGACCCCGATCAAAACCATCCGCAATTCTCTTTCTTATCCTCAGCGATTCCGCGCGCGGATGGCGGGGAGAAATCCCATCCATAAAACTTCCTCCAGAATCATCGTTTCCACCCGCATCACCAAAAAGCTTTTTGAGATAAGAGGGGAGGTCTAAATCGGTGGAATTTAATATGCGCCTGTATCCTCTCGCGATAATCCCCATGGTACTGTCTCTGGGCGCCATTGTGGCATCGATCATAAATCCCGGGCCACAGTCTTACCTCACGGTGGGTGTTGCCGGTGCTGCCTTCTTGGTCTCCGCTGCGGTACTATTCACCTACTCCAGAAAATCAACCGAGGCAAAACAGATCCCGCTGGAAAACTTCTCGCTCTGGGCAGACGTTGGTGAGCCGGCCGCTGAGCTGAGAAGGCTTGGACTGGGTGAAAAGTTTGCCGCGGCCCAGATAACTGCCACCGACCTTGACTCCCTCGCCGCAAACGCTGAACTGCTTCAGGCTAGAACCAGCATACTCGTGGGCAGGGTGGGCTTTGAATCCGTTACGGAGGAGAAAATGCACCGGCGCGTGGAAACCCTCGTGAGCGATATTAATCGAATAGCGAGATCAATCAGTGCCTCAAGGGAGTTAACCAAAGATGTCATCCCTCAGATTGAGCAATGCGCCGAACAAGCCGAACGAATCGCCGACAAGTTTTTTGAGCTGGAGGAAGGAAAACCAGAAACCATCTACATTTATCTGGAGCCCTTGAGGAGGGCCGCTGAAAAGCTCTCCCACGACCTGAGAACTGCGGCGGCCAACATCTCCAAATATCTGCTGTGGGAGGAGAAAGCGCCCGAAGTCCTGGCTCCGACCCTGCCGGCGGCTCCGAGCGCTGAAACCCCGCCCCCACCGGAAACTGGGGCGCAGAATACTTCAACCGCTAGCCCGTCCCCACTGCCTGAAGTGCCGCCGGAACAAACGACTGAGAATAAATAAAAAGGTCTGTTAACATGAAGCCGCATTTGAACCTTGTCTTCATCGGACACGTTGACCACGGCAAGTCAACGCTCATCGGCAGATTGCTGGTAGAGATGGGGATCATCAAGGAGAAGGAGCTTCTGGATGAGGCCGGGAGCTTCAAATTCGCCTGGGTTATGGACAGGGAGAAGGAGGAAAGGACGCGGGGAGTGACCATCGACATCGCCTATCAGAAAATCGAAACGCAGAAAAATATAATCACCATAATCGACGCCCCGGGACACCGCGACTTCGTTAAGAACATGATCACCGGGGCAAGCCAGGCCGACGCGGCGGTGCTGGTCGTGGCCGCCGATGACGGGATCATGCCGCAGACGCGTGAGCATGCGGCACTGGCGTTCACGCTTGGCGTCGGACAGCTCATCGTCGCCATCAACAAGATGGATCTGGTCGGTTTTCGCGAACAGGTATATGAGGAGATAAAGAACAGCCTGATCGCCCTGCTCAGCAGCATCGGCTACCGAAATGCCGCTGAGCTGCCATACGTCCCGGTGGCGGCTTTCTTCGGAGAAGGTGTCACCAAGCCAAGCTCGAAGATGCCCTGGTACAAGGGTCCCACCCTGCTCGGAGCACTGGAAAGGCTGAAAGAACCTGAAAAGCCGATCGACAAGCCACTGAGGATTCCAATCCAAGATGTTTTCTCAATTACCGGTGTTGGCACGGTGCCGATAGGTCGGGTGGAAACTGGTGTTCTGAAGGTCAAGGATATCGTCGTCTTTGAGCCCTCGGGCAGCAGCGGTGAGGTCCGCAGCATCGAGATGCATCACGAGCAGATCCAGCAGGCGGTCCCCGGCGACAACATCGGCTTTTGTGTCAGAGGGATTGCCAAGGACGAGGTGAGACGTGGAGATGTCGCCGGCCACCTAACCGACCCCCCCACCGTCACCAACGAGTTCACCGGGAAGGTGATCATCCTCGCCGTTCCGACCGAGATCTCACCGGGGTTCACACCTCTCTTTCACTGCCACGCGGCACACGTCCCCGGAACCATCATCGAAATCCTGCAAAAGATAGACCCAAGAACCGGGGCAATCGTCGAGGAGCACCCGAGGTCGCTGAGAAAGGGAGACGCGGGCGTGATCAGGGTCAGGCTGGCCAAGCCAATGGTGATCGAGCGCGCCAGCGAAATTCCGGAACTGAGCCGGTTCGCCATCAGACACGCCGGACAGACCATCGCCGCGGGCATGTGCATTGACCTCGTCGAACTGAAGAGGGGCAACAAATAGAGAACTCCGCGACCTACCGCTAGTTCACTTCATTTTCTCCCTAACCGATTCCACCTTTGTCTCCATGGTCATTTTTTTGTCACGACGCTCATCCAAGTTAATCTTGGTCACAATCCTGGAAACGCCCATCCTGAAAACGGCCTCCTGCATCTCCTGGGCCAGCCGCAGCAGCTCTCCCGTTTCCCCCTCAACGATGGTCCCCATGGCAGTGAGCTGATATTTTACCCCTCTGCTCTCCAAAACCTTCACCGCCGCGGCAATGTATTTGCTTACCGAAGCCGTCCCGGTGCCCACGGGGACAATGCTAATCTCCATTATAGCCATGACTCCCACCAGAAATACCTTGTTCAGAAAAATAAAAAAATCGCTGCTCCGGCCATTGCCCGCCGGAGCTGAATGCCGATCGTGGTAGAACTCAGTAGTTTTCGCTCAGCAGTTCATAGTACGCCTGTGGGTGCTTGCAGGCGGGGCAGACCTTCGGCGCCTCCACCCCCTCATGGACATAACCGCAGTTCCGGCACTTCCACTTCACCACCCGGTCCTTTCGGAAAACGGTGTTGTTCTCCAAGTTCTCCAGAAGCTTCCGGTACCTCTTCTCGTGCTGCTCCTCAACTTCAGCTATTTCCCGGAAAGAATCGGCGATCTCGTCAAAGCCCTCTTCTCTGGCCACCCTTTCAAACTCAGGATAAAGTGTTCCCCACTCCATCCTCTCCCCCTCAGCGGCCGCCAGCAGGTTCTCCTTGGTTGTCCCGACTTTACCGGCAGGATATGCTGCCTCGATGGTGACTTCCCCGCCCTCCAGATATTTGAAGAACACCTTGGCGTGCTCCTTCTCATTGTCCGCAGTCTCAAGAAATATCGCGCTGATCTGCTCATAGCCCTCCTTTTTGGCGACGCTGGCAAAATAGGTGTACCTGTTTCTGGCCTGGCTTTCCCCGGCAAAGGCCTTGAGGAGGTTCTTCTCCGTCTGAGTGCCCTTCAGCTTCATCCCATCATCTCCGGTTAAATTAACGCTGCTTCCGTTTAAATATCTCGGCAAAAATGAGAAAATCGGCCGTTGGTTTTTGGTCAGAGACTCGGGATTTCCGGCGGCTTGAGCTTATGGAGGTTCCGGCGCTCGCGCTCGAGGATCGATCTCACCTCACCCGGACTCAGCCCAACCGCCCTGGCAATCGCCGCTGGCTTAAACCCTAGATCCAAACCCACCAGGATCATGTCAAGGTCCTTGTAGCTGATTCCCAGCTCGCCCTCATCGGTCTGCCCGCGCCACAACCCTGCCGTGGGTGTCTTTTCTATTATCTGCCTCGGTATGCCGAGATGAGATGCCAGCTCCCTCACCTGGGTCTTGTACAGTGAACCCAGCGGGGCGAAATCTGAGGCACCATCTCCATATTTGGTGAAATATCCAATCCTGAGCTCGCTCCGGTTGCTGCAGCCCGCGACCAGCCGGTTCAACAGGTTGGCGTAATAATACAGTGCCACCATGCGAACCCGGGGCAGAATGTTGGCGTTCGGCAGTTTGGCCTCAGGTTTAAATCCCAGCTGCTCTCGCATCGCCTTCACCACCGGGGCAATGTCGATAACCCTGAAATCTACACCGAGGTTGTCTGCGACCTGCCGGGCGTCGGCGACATCGCTGGGGTCAGAAACTCCGATTTCTGGAAGCGAAATTCCCATCACCTTTTTGGGACCAAGTGCCCTGACACAGAGAGCCGCCGTGACCGAGGAGTCAATTCCGCCGCTGAGACCGATGACAACTCCACCGGCCTCAGCTTCCAGTACCTTTTTCCGGATAAACGTCACCAGCTTCCTCTCCACCCTTCCCGCGTCGATCTTGAGCGCCTCAGTAATCCGCTTTAGCACATCTTCAGGCATGCCCTCACCTAGAATTTTCTGGGATATGAGCCCAGCACCCTCAGCATTGCCGTCTTCTTCTCGACCTCCCTGAGCGCCTCCTTGACCCTACTGTCCTCGCGGTGACCTTCCAAATCAATGAAGAAGAGATAGTCCCCAAGCGCCTTTTTTGAGGGCCTTGACTCTATCTTGGTCAGGTTTATCTTCCTCGCCGCGAACTCCCCCAGTATCTCGTGCAGGATTCCCGGACGGTCATCCGCCGTGTAAAAGACGATGGAGGTCTTGTCCCTGCCGGTTCTGCGGCTGTCCTCCCTGCCGATGAGTAAAAAGCGGGTGATGTTCTTCTCGTCCTTTTGAATGTTGTCCTTCAACACCTGCAGATTATATATCTTGGCCAGCATCTTGGGCCCGATGGCTGCAATGTGAGGTTTCCCCAGCTTGCTCACCTGCTCCGCCGAACGGGCCGTGCTGCCCATCTCAACTATCTCCGCCATCGGCAGGTTCTTCCTCAGAAACTCCCGGCACTGGGCAATTGCCTGCGGGTGCGAGAGAACCTGTGTTATCTTCTCAATCCTTGCTCCCTTCACCCCGAGCAGGGCATGGGTGATGGGCATGACGATTTCCCCCTTTATCTTAACATCAGCCCAGGTGAGTGCATCAAGCGATTCACCCACCGACCCCTCCCTCAGGCTCTCCACTGGGATGACGCCAGCTTCAACCTCCCCCCGGGCAACTGCCTCAACGACATCAGATATCGTGGGGTAGAGCACCACCTCTGCCCGCCCCTTGAATTGAGACCAAGCGGCGATCTCGGAATAGGTTCCCCGCGGCCCCAGTGCACCAACCTTCATA